>JAMQPI010000126.1 GCA_023717565.1 Pyrinomonadaceae bacterium
AGCGTCGGGTCCAACGTTCGCTAGGAGTCCTGTTGCGCAGATCGACCCGACGCTACCGCGCTACGGTACTGACTTCATAACACTCGGTTGCGTTTTCACACAGTCTCCGTAGCCAATGGATGTTGGTATTCGACAAGGCTAACTCCCAGCAAAGCACCAGCGCTAACACTCTTGACCCAGCCTTGAGTAGCTGCCGGGCTGGTTGAGCTTGTGATCCATTGGCTACGGCAAATGGTTCTGTGGTTGAGCGTTGTTGCACTGCCCCCTGATTCAACACCCATCACAGCGGGCGGCCAGGGCCTCCCCTACGACTGCCAGGTAGGGGGCAGCAGACGGCGACGGCCATCAGTTGCCAGACTAACGTCTGGATCATCAAGCTCAGCGCGATCCCATAGTTTACACGTCACTTGTTTGTGCGCCTGATCAAGTGCTTCACAATAGTTGGTGTAAGTACAACGCCGAATCTCTTCGCCGCGGCCTAAGCGGACTTTCATGAACCAGTCAGGGTCGGCAAGCGCTTGACGCGCCAGACCGGCGAGGTCCGCATCACCTCGCCGCAAAATGCCCTCCGCCTGCTCAAAAGTAGTGATGCCACCGCTGGCTACGATGGGAGTGTTGAAACCGGCAGCGTTTACCGCTCGCTTGATCGCTGCAACCTGCGGGACATTCCTGCCGAAGGGTCCGATCTCGTCCGAGAGCGTGGTCGGCATGCATTCATAACCACTCTTGCCGGTGTAAGGGTAAACTGCCTGTCCAACCTTAGGCTGTTGCGCATCCTCAAATTTTCCACCTTTGGAGATCGAGAGAAAATCCAAGCCCGCCCGGGCAAACTCAACGCCGAAGTAAGTCGCGTCCTCGATCCGGTTTCCTCGTTCGATCACCTCGTCACCAAGAAAACGAACACCTACGATGTAATCCTCACCGACGCGCTCGCGCACAGTGCGATACACCTCCAACGGCAACCGTACCCGTTCCTCACGCCGTCCGCCGTAACCATCATCGCGGGTATTTCGCGCGCTCAGAAACGAGGCCATTGTGTAAGCGTGAGCATAATGGAGCTCGACACCGTCGAATCCGGCTTCGCGCGCTCGCCCGGCAGCGGCAGCGAAGATGCCCGGTAATACCTGCGGCAACTGACGCACGTGCATCAACTCGGTATCGGTGACGCTCTCTCGATAACCAAAGCGCAGTGATTCCAGCTCGCGCTCATCAAGTATGTGCTCGAGGGTTTCGTCGCTGGTGCGCGCCAGGAAGGCTCGCAGCTCGGCTTCGTCACGCTCGATCCAGCTTTGATCGTTGCTGGTTTCGGCGACTCTTTGTCGGTGACGATCGGTAATCCGTAGAAATCGTTTGAAGTACTTGTCCTGCTCGGGTCTGCGTTTTACCGTGAGAAAGTCGATGATCTGAATAAATAGGCGCGTCCGTCCCTGGCTCGCATCGCGAACTGCCTGCACCAACTCCCTCAATCCCGGAATAAAACGATCATCGCCGATCCTAAGTAGCGGTCCGCTGGGGATGTCACGGACTCCGGTGGCTTCAACGACCAGCGCCCCCGGCTGGCCTGCTGCAAATCTGCAATACCAATCGATGTTTGCCCGCGTAACGAGGCCATCTTCAGTCGCCCGCCAGGGCACCATGGCGGGTACCCAGGTGCGGCTGGTTAATTCGATAGGTCCAATTCGTATTGGCTGAAAGAGCAGTGAGCGGGCTGCTTCTTCCGCACTGGGCCACCGTGTTTCAGGAATTGCGTGTTTGATAGGATTTAGAAACTTCCACATCTCTTAAAGCACTTTATCACCAAATCCTTGGCTTACCTGCCGCCAGCTTCTGCTCTGTGGTAAATTAACTGCAATTATAGATGGGGAGAACCCTTTTTGACTGACGACCTGCTCAAATGGCGTAGTGAGTTTCCTATTCTAGACAAGACCGTCTACCTGATCTCGCATAGCCTCGGGGCGATGCCCAGGGATACCTACGTACGTTTGCACGATTATGCGGAGGCCTGGGCGACGCGCGGCGTGCGAGCGTGGTCCGAGGGCTGGTGGAACATGCCGGTGACGGTGGGCAACGACGTGGCGCGAATCATCGGCGCCGACCTGGGCACCGTGGTCATGCACCAGAACGTCTCAGTTTGCCAGTCGCTGGTTCTTTCCTGTTTCGAACCCACTCCCAAAAGAAATAAGATCGTTTATTCCGAGCTCAACTTTCCTTCGGTGATGTACGTCTACGAGGCGCACGCACGCAACGGAAGTCTGCGCATTGAAACTGTGAAATCCGACGACGGCATTACTGTCCCACTCGAGCGCATGTTGGCAGCGATCGATGAAGAGACACTGTTGGTGCCTTTCTCCCACGTTCTGTTCAAAAGCGCTTTTCTCCAGGACGCCAGAGCAATTACCGAGCGAGCTCACGAGGTAGGCGCCATAGTTGTTCTCGATGTGTATCAATCCGCCGGCACTGTGCCGTTTAGCGTCAAAGATTTAGATGTAGATTTCGCGACCGGCGGATCGGTGAAGTGGCTCTGTGGTGGGCCGGGCGCAGGTTTCTTGTACGTCCGTCCTGATTTGCATGCCACGCTCCAACCAAAGACGACGGGCTGGATGGCGCATGAAGAGCCTTTCGCTTTCGATAAAGAGCTGCGTTACGCTCCAGGTGTAGCTCGTTTTCTCCACGGCTCGCCCGCGATTCCGGCGCTCTACGCCGCCCAGTCGGGTTATCGCATCATTAATGAAATCGGCGTAGAGAATATTCGCCGGAAGAGTGTGCGCCAAACTTCACTCTTGATTGAGCTGGCCCAGGAAGCTGGGTTCGCGGTTACGAGCCCCAGGGATTCATCCCAGCGGGGCGGTACCGTTACGGTTATGCACGAGCACGCTGCGGCCATCACCAGCGAGCTGGTGACCCGGGAGTTTATTGTTGATTTTCGTCCCGATGCGGGCGTGCGCATCTCTCCTCACTTCTACACCACGGACGAAGAGTTGGAACTAATCATTGGGGAAATGAAAACGATCAGGGATACTCGCGCATACGCCAAGCACGAAGCGGCCGGTGCGGCATTCTAAAACTGTCAATCGCCCGTTGTCCGTGGTCAGTGGCGGATTCGGCCTCCAGACAACTGACAACTGACAACTGACGACGGACCATGACAAACGAATACGGCAAGGCAGCACCACTTTCATACAACAAATATCTCCGAGTCCCTGATCTGATCGGTTTGCAGGATTGTCTTTCAGGGCCCGAACACCACGATGAGCTCCTTTTCATCACAGTACATCAAGCTTACGAATTATGGTTCAAGCAGATCCTCCACGAGCTTGACGCCGCCGTGCTACTGATGAATCAAGACCGCCTCCCTGCCGCTGCTCGCACGTTGGGGCGCGTAGTCGAGATCGAAAAACTGCTGGTCACCCAGATTCACATTCTTGAAACTATGGTTCCCATTAGTTTTCTTGGATTCCGCGAGCAATTGAATCCCGCCAGCGGCTTCCAATCGATGCAATTCCGCGAAATAGAGTTCACCTCGGGTCTCAAACTCGAAGGCATCCTGAATGAGTTTCGTAACGATCCGTTCGCTTATGAACGACTGCGGAAGCGCTATGAAACAGCGTCGTTGAGTGAAATCTTTTTTGCCGTATTAAGCCGCCGGGGACTTGATGCACCCGCGGATGACAAATCCTTAACCGACGCGGAACGCAAGCAACTCTACGAGAGACGGACCCAGGCCGTGCTGGAAGTACTTACCCACTTCGAGGAGCGCTACGAAGAGTTTCAACTGGGTGAAGCGTTGCTGGAACATGACGAGTTCTTTTTACTCTGGCGCTCGCATCACATTAAGATGGTCGAGCGCATGGTAGGCGCGAAGCGAGGCACAGGCGGTTCTGAAGGAATTGGGTATTTGCAAACTACGCTGGGTAAGAAATTCTTCCCGGAGCTTTGGGAAGCTCGTACTTATCTGGACGTCAAACATGGTGCGGGCGGTTGTCCTTTTTCATCACCCCCTTAGGAACCTGAGCGGAGTAACCTTATGAGAAACGAGCGCCGAGGGGCTCCACGGATCACCGTAAATATTCCCGTGCGCTGGGAGGGAGTGCTCACCCAACAATTAGCCACCATTACCAATCTCAGTGAGACTGGTTGCTTCGTCCTTACCGGCGGCAAGGTGGAACCGAAAGAGTTGATCCGACTTGAGATTGAACTACCCGATCAGGAAGCAGTCTACTTTTGGTCGGAGGTTGTCGAGGAGTCATTCGACATCGGTTTTGCTGTGCGGTTCACTTCCGCTGAAGACGATGACCGAGTGCGGTTGGGTGCTTACGTGAGGGCCCAACTCGCCCGCGTCGGCTGATTGATTCGGAATCGAAACCAGCGCATCCAAAGCAGGTAGCCGCTGGGGATAGTCAGAAGCGTATCGTCTGCAATGAGCATAGAGTTTCCGGAACGGTTCAACATGGCCGACTACTTCCTCTATCACAATCTGGAGGAAGGACGTGAAAACAAGACCTGCCTTTATTTTCAAGATCAATCCTTCACCTACGGCGACGCGGTTCGTATGTCAAATCGCGTGGGCAACACGCTTCGCGATCTGGGTCTCGACATTGAAGACCGAATTCTGATCGTCCTGCCTGACAGTCCTGAGTTTGTCTGGACCTGGTTTGGAGCCGCACGTATCGGGGCCGTGATCACGATGGTCAACCCGCTGCTGCCGGCGACGGACTACAAATATTATCTCGAATACACGCGAGCTCGCGTCGCAGTCATTCACCATTCGCTTTTGCAGTCGTTCGCGGAAGCCGCCGAAACCTCGCGTTACCTTCGAGCCGTGCTCGTGGTCGGGGGGACACCCGATGCCAGTGA
>JAMQPI010000127.1 GCA_023717565.1 Pyrinomonadaceae bacterium
AGCGTCGGGTCCAACGTTCGCCAGGAGTCGTGTTGCGCAGATCGACCCGACGCTACCGCGCTACGGTACTGACTTCATGACACTCCGCTTCAGCTAATTCCCACCGAAGCGCGTAACTTTCCACTTCACCTGGTTAGGCAACGGATCGCTGGCCAGCGCGTATCCGGATGGCGAGCCTATCAGATTCAGTTTTTGCGGATTCCCGTCAGGAAGCGCAAACAACCCGGTGGCCGCTGCTCGATCGGTACTGAAAACCCTGAGTTCGATGTTCTTCCAATCCATCTGCGCCGTGCTCTGCGCGATGGCAATGTGCGGAATGGCGGAGTGGTCCTTGACCAGCGCGATGACGGGAACGGGACCGGCAGTGATTTGGTGCCACTGTCCCCCCGCATATGCTTTGCCGCTCTGATAATCGATCCACGAGCCAGGCGGCAAATAGACTTTCCGAGTGTCACCATCCTCGATCAATGGAGCAACGAGCAAGTCGGAGCCAAACATGTATTCGTCCTCGATGAGCCACGATGTGGGATCGTTTGGATACTCGAAAAAGAGCGTGCGCAGCATCGGGAAACCATGCGCCGATGATTCTTTGGCCTGGGCAATGATGTACGGCATGAGTGAATACTTGAGTTCCACCGTCCGCCGGTAGATATCGACGAACTCCGGATCATATTCCCATGGTTCTCTGGGTGGTGCGCCGTGTGCTCGTGTGTGCGAAGTGAGTACGCAAAAGCCCATCCACCGGCGA
This sequence comes from Pyrinomonadaceae bacterium, assembly GCA_023717565.1. Lineage (GTDB taxonomy): Bacteria > Acidobacteriota > Blastocatellia > Pyrinomonadales > Pyrinomonadaceae > PSRF01. Next base: position 749 of record JAMQPI010000127.1, read on the forward strand.
TAGAGATCGCGAGGTGCCTTTTCGACAAAGCCGCCGGCATCATGACTCCAGTAAGTGAAGCCGGACAGACCAAACGACAGGCCGCCCCGAAGCTCCGCGGCCATGGCGGAGTTAGTGTTCTCAGCATCACCGCCCCAGTGCAGCGGGTAACGCTGGCTGCCGGCCCAGGCGCTGCGGGCCCAGATGATCGACTCGCCGGTAATCTGCTTGGTAATGTCCGCGACCGCCTTGTTGTAGCGCAAAGGATAGAGATTGTGTTCGTAGAGACCCGTTCGACCCGAGGCGTAGAGACCGTTGTAAGGAGCGCCTTCTCCGAAATCTACCTTGATCGCTCCAACTCCGATTTTCAGCAAGCCTGCCAGTTTGTCCTGGTACCACCGTACTGTTTCAGGATTGCTGAAATCCAACGTCGCATCTTCGTCGGGTAGCAGACCGCCAGGATTCCGCACGGCTAAATTGTTGTTTACGATCTCCGGATAGAGGCTGTTCTTCCGCGTGAAGTAGGTGTATTGCCAAAGACTGATTTTAAATCCGTCGCGCTTGAGATCGGCGATCATCTTCGCCGGATCCTTAAACCGCGTGGTCGAGAATTTGTAGTCAGATCGCCAGTCGGTTTCAAACCATCCGGTATCGAGATGGATCACGTCGGTGGGAATCCGATGTTGCCGCAGTTTGGCTGCGACGTCGCGCACCTCATCTTCCGCCTTGTAGGTGATGCGACTCATCCAGAAGCCGAAGGACCATAGGGGCGGCACCGGGCTGCGTCCCGTCAACGCCGTGTACTCGGAGAGAATGTCTTTGGGATCGCCAAGGAAGATGAAGCAGTCGAGGGATCCGTCGCCGAGGTAAATGATATTGCTCTGGTCGTATGAATTCCCGATGTCCATGGTGATCGGGGTCGAGGTGTGCAGGAACATGCCATAGCCATTGCTGCTCATGAAGAAGGGAATTGGCTTGTAGAGCAGGGACGTTTGCACACCCATACCATCGCGGGCCATTACCAGGATCTTCTGCCCGCGTTTGTTCAGACGAGTAAAGGACTCACCAAGGCCAAAAATCTTTTCGTCAGGTGAAAGGCGAAAAGCCGCGGCCATCTGCCGTCCGAAGTCTTCCGCGCGACGCACGAAAGAGAAGGGGAGCGGTGCGGAGAAACTCCCCTTCATGATGTTGATGTTTTGGGTCGCCGTCAGCAGCTTGCCGGACTTGTCGCGTATCTGGATTTCCCAGGGGTCCTTGATAATCGTTACCGAACCGTGAGCGCTGCGATAGGTGATCGACTTATCGTCCTGTTCGACTTTCCATGACGCGTCCCTGGGAGGGGCCCCCACCAGCATGAGCGATTGCTCTTCCTTAATCGGATCGGGACTTGTTTTCATCCGCAAGCGGATGGTGCGAGGCGAAACGAATTCGATGAGGAACGGAAGAGTTGGATTCCGGTCGTATTCGGCGGGAAACTCATTACCAGTGTCCGGCGTCAACGTGCGATCCATCTTGTTGAAGCTGAAAAACGTGCGGCGCATGTTTCGATCCCATTGCAGCGAACCGCTGCCGTTGGCCGCATCGAAGGCCGTGACTTTGGTGCCTACGAAGTAAGTGTTCTCGCCCTTCGAAAACTCCTGACTCACATCTACCGGATCGCCCATGACCCGGACTGTTCCAGTACCCTGATTGGCCACAGAGCCTTGTGCCGCCGCCGGAATCTCGAGCGCGACTGCAATGAGAAGAAGGGCGCCGAGCGACAACATTCGACAGCAGAGAACTACAATTCGATTGCGAGACATTCATTCCTCCTCAAAAATTTACGTGCTTCAGGCAAGATCAGTTAGGAATGCGCTTGGTTATACCGAAATCGCTTGGGTCGAAGCAAGACAAAAAACGGTAACGGGAACTTCAACGACTTTGGAGTGCGGCGCCAAGGCTTTGCGCGACGCCGCTTTGGATTGGCTTCCTAAACAGGCCTGCTCAAACCAAAACGGCGTCGCACAATCCAAAGCGGCGTCGCGCAAAGTCTTGCCGCCGTGCTCCAAAGGGTTGCGCTTAGTTTGTAAAAAGGAAGTCGGAGACCGCCTGGTTTACTTGCTTAGATTCGCAGCCGGGCGCCTGGTGCCCGCAGTCGCTATCCAATATGAGTAGCTTTGATTGTTGCAGCCGTGCAAACTCGATGGCCGGACCTGGCGTTACTACGTGATCCGTCGTCGCAACAATAACGAAAACCTTAGCTTTTACCGCTGCCGCTGTCCGCTCCATTGAACCACCGAAGCGCGCGGTCACATCGAGCGCCATCATCGCCTGGTCCTGTCTGATCTTATCGTTGGCATCAAACCGCGATTCCTGCTTTGCTTTTTCGAGGTCCGCAAACACCCTGGCGCGCGTAGTCTGTTTGTTGTAGTGCTGAGGCGTAGTCAGCAAGAGCGCGCCAAACTCAGCCTCAGCCGCGCGGGCCGGATTCTCGGTGTAGTTGCCGTTGTTCCAACCGCGGTCGTTCATGATCGCGTCTATCTGGGTCTGCCAGTGAAGCAGGTCGTAGGGAGCAAGTTGCGGTGAGCCGACAATCGGGATCACCTGGTCCATGAACTCGGGATATGAGACTGACCACTGGAAAGCTTGCATGCCACCCATCGAGACGCCGATAACGGCCCGCAGATGAGTCAGGCCCAGCACCTTCGTCACCACCTCATACTGGCTGTGCACCATATCGCCGATCGTGAACCTGGGGAATTGCATTCGCGGTTGAAGCTTGCTGTTTGAAGGTGAGGAAGAGACACTGTTACCGAGTGCATCGACGGCAATAACGTAATAAGTGGCGTCGTCCACTAGTCTGCCGGAACCGACATTGGATTTTAGCTGCTCGCTGGTTCCCGAAGCCCAGGTAGGAAAGAGAACTGCATTCGTCTTGGTGGGATTCAGTTTGCCGAAAGTGCGGTAGCCGACGCGACAGTCACGTAAAACCTCGCCGCTCTCCAGCCGAAAATCTCCGAGCGACGCAAACTGTAGTTCCTGGGCCACGGCGCCAGCCGGCAGCAGCATGCATGAGAGATACAGAGCGAAACGGACAAGTGTTTTCATCGACGGGCAACTCTCTTTCTGGTGATTGTGTGTAACCGGTATACGCCAGCTTGATTGTAGGTCTGCCCGAAAGACCGATCCACGAAATCACACGAAACAACACGAAATGTTCTTCTTAGTGTTGTTTCGTGTGATTTCGTGGATCGCTTTTTAGGCTTTGGTTTGGTTGCCGCCCGCCAATTCAGTGCTCTATGGGCCGATGGTGACCAGCGCTTTATTGCTGGGTGTGCCGTTCAATTTGATACTCACCAAATAGTCGCCGGGACTCGGAACTGAGTCAGGAAAAGTGACGACTACCTGCGTCAGCCAGTTGTAGCCTGGTACCTTGCCGACGAATTCAATGTTCAGCGGGCGGGATTGCTGCAGGGAATTCTCAGCCTGGGCTTCCAACACGTCACCGGATTGGATGTTGAGATTACCCGCAAATAGAGCACTGCGTGTCCGGCCGTCGGGGCTGAAGTGGTTCGTAGTCATTGAGAAGGGACCGCGCAGGAACGTAACGGAGTCGGCCGCGACTGCTCGTTGCGGGGTTCCTTCTGTGAAAAGAAATGGCGCTGCAGTCGGAATCACCAGCAACGTGATGCTCTGCGCCGGCACCGTGAGGCTGAGACTGCTGCCGCTGGAGCTAATGTCATTCAGCCGATTAATTGCGTTTGCGGCAGTCAGCTGCCAAACCTGCGTGCTGCTGCCGGCCGAGAAGTTTGCGAGGTTGATGGTCACCGGTGTGTTACTGGATAAAGACTTGTTGATGACCATTACGGTGAGCGCGCCATCAATATAACGAATCGCTGCAAACGATGAAAGGGTGTCGGGATCAGGCACAGTGTCTGAGACGCTCACATCGCCGAAGGTCGACTTGTTCCCATCGTAATTGCGGTACATCTTCATGGCTTTGTAAGTCGGCGTTGAAGCAC
>JAMQPI010000129.1 GCA_023717565.1 Pyrinomonadaceae bacterium
AGCGTCGGGTCCAACGTAGGCTAGGAGTCGTGTTGCGCAGATCGACCCGACGCTACCGCGCTACGGTACTGACTTCATGACACTCGGTTGAGTTTTCACACAGTCGCTACCGCCTGGTGGCACTGACCTCATGATCTGCATCAAGCGTGATTCGGAGCAAGAACTGAATCCTATTCGACCCACGTTGTGACAGTACAATCAAAACTCTAACATTAACTCCAAAGCTTTTTCTGCAAGCCACGGAACCTCTCGATGATTTCATCCTGCGCGGCGTGTCGCCCATCTTCAACGATTTTCTTGCCGCCTACGACCACGTCTCTAACCGCGGTCCTCGACAAAGAGAAGACGATGCTCGACAGAAGGTCGTCCGGAGATGCACCGGCAATTGAAGGGTCATTAAGATCGACTGTAAAGAAATCTGCCGGCAGTCCTGGTGCAAGTTGGCCGCCCGGCGCACTAATGCTCTGAGCGCCATTGATAGTGGCGCAATCGAAGAGTTTAACTGCCAGGCTGGACCGGCCGGCGCCGTCTTCACCAGCCAGGACAGCGCGCTCCATCCTTTGCAGTCTCAAGTGATATTCCAGCTCGCGCGCGTCTTCGAGCAAGTCAATTTGAACCTGACTGTCAGTGCCCAATGAAACGCGAACGTTGTCCCGGAAGAATGTTTCCACCGGGACGATGCCGTCGCCGAGGTTCCGCTCCGTGGTGGGACAAGCGCAGACCATCGCGCTGGCCTGGGCCAGCATGGCCGCCGCTTTCGGCGTGATATGGATCACGTGCACACCGGTAAAGCGCTCGCTCAGCAGTCCTTCCGTTTCCAACAGTGCAACGGGCGAGCGGCCATACTCTTCAATACACGCGGAAACTTCTGCTGGCTGCTCGGCTAAGTGCATATGAATTGGCAACCCTTGTTCGTTGCCGAAGCGCACCACCTCCTTCAAGTAAGTGAGCGGCACAGCCCGGACACTGTGAGGCGCCACTCCCACCCATGCCTGCCCAGCCAGCTCGGCCAAATCTTTTCGGAGTTTGGTGACGCGATCGAGGTAGAGTTCCCAGTCCGATTCAATGAACCGGGCCTGGCGCGGGTTTGGTTCGCTCTGGAAACCCGCGCGCGCATAGGCGACTCGCAACAGGGCAATCCGCAAACCTACATCGCGCGCCGCACGAACGACCTCCTTAGCGAGCAGATTCGGGTCATCGTAGGGAGTTCCATCAGGTTGGTTGTGGACGTAATGAAATTCTCCTACCGCGGTGATGCCGTTGAGGGCCATCTCCAGAAATGCCATCCGCGACGCGTCGTAGATATCTTCCGGCGTGAGTCTGGTGGCAGCGCTGTACATCATTTCCCGCCAGGTCCAGAAACTGTCCTTTTCGTTGCTCGTGCGATATTCGGTGCGGCCGCGGATTACCCGTTGGAAGGCATGCGAGTGGGCATTCACCAGACCGGGAAGGAGAGCGCGATTCTTGAGACGGACAGGTTTAATAGATTCCGAGGCGGCGTCAGATAGCCCAACAATCTGGCCGCCATCATCGCAAGCAATCCCTAACCGCTCCTCGAATTGGCCATCCGTGTAGATCGAGTCGGGTAGCCAGAATGTTTTGGCAGAACTATTCAAGATGAATAATCGTGATCCTGAATCCCGTAGGGATCGAATGTTTATAGACCGGCAGTACCCAAGGAACTTTTAGAACTCCGGAGGAGTGAAATATGTCGATCGCGTCGTCACATCGCCAGAACATTCCGCTCCTACGGAGTGGAGCCATATCTTTTGAGCCTGACTATAAACATCACATCCCTACGGGATTGGCTTGTTTTATGACTTCGTTTTCTTCGCCGAAATCCACTCGACAACGTTGCGCTCAAGCACATCCAATGGCACGGCGCCTGAACCTAACACTACGTCGTGAAACTCACGGATATCAAAGTTCGCGCCCAACTCGCGGCTCGCGCGGGCACGCAACTCTTTGATCTTTAACTCTCCAGTCTTGTAAGCCAACGCCTGACCGGGCCAGGCAATGTAGCGATCGACTTCGTTGATGATGTCGAGTTCCTGTTTGGCGGCATTCTCCATGAAATAGTCGATCGCTTGCTTCCGCGTCCAGTGCATCTGATGCATTCCGGTATCGACGACCAGACGGACCGCGCGCCACATCTCGTAGGTAAGTTGTCCAAACTTGGAGTAAGGATCGTCGTACAGCTTCATATCCTCCCCCAGCGACTCGGCATACAGACCCCAGCCTTCAACGAACGCGGTGTAGCCGCCATAGCGCCGGAAGTTTGGAATATCACCCTGCTCCTGGGCCAGAGCAATCTGCAGGTGGTGACCGGGAACCGCCTCGTGCAACGAAAGCGCCATCATCTCCCACTTGGGCCGAGATTCAGGTTTGTAAAGGTTCACAAAGTAGGTCCCTGCCCGCGAGCCGTCAGCGGCGGGCTGACGGTAGTATGCGGTGGTCGTATCTGGAGCAATTGCTGAAGGAATGACCTCGACGCCGTAAGGCATGCGCGGCAGAGTCTTGAAGACTTTGACGAGATTCGGATCAATTCGCTTTGAAATAGCTTCATACCCGATCAGAAGTTCTTCCGGCGTCGCATAGTAGAAGCGTTTGTCGGTCCTGAGAAAAATGAAGAACTCCGGTAGAGTTCCTTTAAAACCGACTTGGGTCATTACCTTTTGCATTTCTTCGCGAATCCGGCGTACCTCGCTCAATCCCTTTTCATGCACTTCACGCGGAGTGACACTGGTCGTCGTGTATTTTCTGACAAAAAAGGCATACATCTCCTCGCCCTGCGGCAACTGCCAGGCGCCAACCTCAGCGAACGACGCGCGCAAGTACTCCTCGACGAAGAAGCGTTTGAACTTCACGTAGGAAGGAATGATGTTCGCTGAGATTGCGTTGATCGCTTCCCGCATGAGCCGTTCCTGCTCATTAACCGGAATGCCTGCAGGAAACCGTTTGAATGGTTTGTAGTACAAACTCTGATCCGAACTGGCGACGATTTGCCTGTCAATCTGCGCCGGCACACGACTCATGATCACTTTCGGCAACAACACCTTTGCTTTGATGCCCTCGCTCATTAGGGCAATCGTCTGATCCATGTAGTTGGGAAAGCTCTTTATTCGTGCAATCCAGTCCTCATAGTCTTTGACAGTTTCAAAACGCAATGAATCGGCAAGTTCGTTGGCGGATTGGATCCCGCCGCGCTGATTGAGCGGCGCCAGATACCATTGAAATTTGTACTCCTCTATTTCGCCTTCGTAGTCCTTCTTAAAGAGATCATAGTTCAACTGATCCGGCTGCGAGAGCTTGCTGCGATCAATCTTCGCCAGTTGCTCAAGCGTCGCGAGGTCGTGTTCGTGCTGTTTCTTGATCGACTCAAGGCTCACATCCGGCCAACGGTCGTTCCAGCGCCGGTCGCCCAACTGCGAGGCCCGCGTCGGGCTCTGCTCCAGTTGATA
>JAMQPI010000133.1 GCA_023717565.1 Pyrinomonadaceae bacterium
CTGACGCTTCCCACATCTTAGGGTATCCGGAAACCTCGGTCAGACCCGGCATTGTATTCAATTCATTTACTAACAATTTCTGCGCGCCTCGCGTCAGGAAAAAGTCCACCCGCGCCAGACCGGCGCCGTCGACAGATTTGAAGACCTGAATCGCCGTTCGCTGGATCCTGCCAATCATGGGTTTTGATAACGGTGCCGGAACCACAAATTTTACCCGCCCGGTGTTGGCATACTTCTCGGTGTAATCAAGAAAGCGAGCTGCTTCGTCGTAAACAACGTACTCGCCCGGAAGACTGGCTTGAGGCTCATCATTACCTATCACCGCACATTCAATTTCGCGCGCCTCAAGAGCTGCTTCAACAATGATCTTCCGATCGTAGCTGGCAGCGAGGTCCACAGAATCGATCAGCGCGGACTTGTTCGTGGCTTTCGACACACCTACCGAAGAACCCAGGTTGGCCGGCTTCACGAAACACGGAAATCCGATTTCGCGAGCGACCCGGCGAGTCACACTTGCACGGTTATTCTGCCAATCGGAACGGAGAAACCAAAGGTACTCGCCAATGGGAAGGCCGGCCTGACGAAATAACAACTTCATCGCGACCTTGTCCATGCCGCACGCCGAAGCCAGCACGCCGCAGCCGACGTAGGGAATGTTGGCCATCTCCAAAAGGCCTTGCACTGTGCCATCCTCACCGAATGGCCCGTGAAGCACGGGAAACACTACGTCCAATTGTTCGGAAGCTAACGGACGACCGTTTGCCCTTAGAGAGATCAAACCCCGATGCGAGGGATCGCCGAGAATTGCCACGTCGTCTCTGCCACTGGCGGCGAAATCCGCGGGAAGGAAGGAGTGTGCGCTTGGTGGCAACAATTTCACGGCCTCAGCCGGAGGAAGCCACTTCCCTTCCTTGCTGATGGCGATCGGCAGAACCTCGTATTTCTTTCGATCGATTGATTCGATGACAGCGCGAGCGGAACGGATAGAAACCTCGTGTTCCCCTGACCTGCCGCCAAAGATGACTCCCACGCGGAGTTTTTTTGCCAAGGTGCCTGCTCCGTTACCTTAGAGAATGGTTTTGCCAAGCGCTGAAAGAATCATCTCTACACCCAACTCGGCGGTCCTGTTGTTAACATCGAGCGCAGTATTTATTTCTACAACCTCAAGGGAACGCATGCCACCCGCTTCCGCGATTTTCTCCATCGCCAGATGCGACTCACGATAGGTGAGGCCGCCACGCACGAGCGTACCCGAACCTGGAGCGTCTCCGGGATCGAGTGCGTCCACATCGAAGGTCACTGCGTATCCCGCGGAACCTCGAGAGGCGATCGCGATGGCTTCGTCCATGCACACGCTCATCCCACGTTCATCGATTTCGCGCATCGTAAAAAACCGCATACCGAGTTTGCGGATGAGCTCCCGCTCGCCGCGATCGATGTCGCGCGCTCCCACATGCGCACATAATTTAGGATCGAGCTTGGGAGCAAAACCGGCAATGTTCGTAAGTGCGGATGCGCCGTAACCCAACAAGGCTGACAAGGGCATTCCATGAATGTTGCCCGAGGGGCTGGTCTCCGGGGTATTCATGTCAGCATGGGCGTCAAACCAAATCAAGCCGATCGTTTCAGATCGCTCGCGACAGAATGAAGCCACGCCCGAAATTGAACCGATCGCTATCGAGTGATCACCACCGAGGATAATTGGCAATTCACTTGCGGTCAGAGCCTTGTGAACTTCGACGGCCAGCTGCTCGCAAGTAGCGCCAATTTCACTGAGGTATTTCAGTTTGTCATCTGGCTTGGCACGCGACTTCGGTCGCTCAACCCGCAGGTCACCGGAATCCTGCACGTCGTAGCCAAGCTCTGAGATCCTTTCGTGAAGTCGCGCCACGCGCAGAGCCGCGGGACCCATGTCCACCCCGGCCATACTGGCACCATAGGCCATCGGGACACCAAGAATCCTAACTGTTCGGTCAGGATTCGAAACAGGGGTAATGTGCAACAGCGAGGTCTCCGTAATGGACTGGTTAGTCATGAATTCCCGCCGAACCTTAACTGCCGAGACTGAACCCGCTGCCTCCACCTGATTGTGCGGGGAAGAATGGTTTTAGTAATCCAGCTAACGCTGCCAGGTTACGCGTTTGAATTAGCAGTTCTCCGGGGCCAGTAAACTCGGCGACGATCCCTTCACCGCTCATCATGCTGCGAAAAAAACCGGCTGCGGCTTTGCGCAAAGTGTACTGGGTCGTGCCCTCCCAGGCCACCAGATGTCCGGTATCGACCACATACCGCTCGCCGGTCTGTAACCGCTTGCGGTGAATCGCCCCAAAGGAAGAAACCAGCAGCAGACCCTGACCCTGCACCAACATCACAAACAAGCCTTCACCGCCGAAGAATGATTTCGCGCCACCCCATTTTGTATCTACTGTAAGGCTGGCATCACCAGCCAGGTAAGAACTTGATTGCACAAAAAAAGACTGGTTGGTTAACTCTATCGCGGCTATGTCGCCGGGAGCACCGGGAGCAAAGGTGACTTCGCCAGGCCCTCCGCGCGCAGTGAAGGTTGAAACGAAGGCTGACTCACCCCCAGCGGCTCGTTTGATTGCACCGAAGATCCCGCCCTTCATCTCCGACTGTAATTCCACGTTCGCGGACATTGAGACCATTGCCCCGGCTTCTGCCTGGATGGATTGCTCGGCTTGGAGTTTGATTACGGCGAGAGAGAACGAGGGTTGATGTAGCACTTCATAGTTGTAACCACGACCTTGACCTCGGGAGTCCTCGTCAATGTGAATTCCACCCGCGCCCGGCTGTCCGGCGGGCTGCTGCGGCGTCGGTGGCGCATCGGAAGCGCCTAATCGATTCCCGCACTTACCGCAAAAACTCGAACCGTCTGCCAGTTGGGTTCCGCATTTGGGACAGATCATAGAATCACTCCTTGAGATTTCTTTTTTATGATAGCCACCGCTTCCTCGGCGGTGTTCGCAAAATCCAGTACCGCAATATCCGCATCACTGACCGCCAGGTGCTGCTGCCAGGCTTTAACAATTGGGGGCCAACATTCGCCGAGCAGTACCAGCGGCCGTGGCCCGATCACGCGCGTTTGAATCTTGTTCCAGACGAGCGACAACTCCGTTACCGTGCCCATGCCGCCACGAATGGCGACGAATCCGACCGAGCGCACAATCAACTGCTGCAGTCGCTCATAAAAGTGCGGGGTTGCGACTTTATCCGTTAAGTAGCGGTTGGGCTCATGCTTGAATTGATTCATAACAATGCCGAGGACTCGCCCACCAACGTCATGCGCACCGCGGCTGGCGGCTTCCATCACTCCGAGATAGCCACCGGTGCAGATGGTGAAACCCGCGTTGGCCAACATTTCACCTACACGCTGCGCTTGCAAATATTCGGGATCCGGCTCACAACATCTGGAGCCGCCAAAGATGGTGACAATCCTTTCAGGTGTTTCGTTGGTCATCGTCTTACCGTGACACCTCGGCCGTCAGCATTAACGAGCCATGCTGGCGATACAGCACAAAGTCCTCACGTGTCTTAAACGTTGTGCCGTTGTAAATTTCCGGCACTGGCGTCGGGTCAAGCAACCGCTCATGACGAACGCTTATGAATCCGGCCTGCTCAAACCGGGAACAATACTCAGCGGCGCTCAACAACTGCACCGGCACCTTGAGCATTTCGATCCACTGATGGGATGGCGTGTTCTCTTCGTAGAGATCCACGACCGCCACAAATACTCCTCCGGGCTTCAACACTCTTCTGATCTCTCGCAGCGCCTGTCCGATGTCCGTGTAGTAGTAAAGCGATTCCATCGAGAAAGCATAACTAAACTCAGCGTCTTTGAATGGAAGTTGCTCGGCACTGGCGACCTGGAATTCCACGTTCGGATGATTTACGGATTCCTCACGCGCCAATCGAACCATTTCGTCAGAAACATCAATGCCTACAACGCGGCCCTCCCGGGCGAGCTGGGCTATCAATCGCGCAGCCCAACCCGAACCGCATCCCACGTCGAGCACTGTCGCTTCGGTCGGGATCTGCATGCGCTCGATTGCCTGTTCGCCGACGGGACGATGCCCTCGCTCCATGCTGGCGCCCTTACCGGCGCGGGCCCATTCATTGAATTCCAGCCGAAGTGGTTCACTCATTATTAATCTCTCTGCGTCTCGCGCGATATAGTCTCGCGCTATATACAAGCCAGCGGCGATGAGGTCAGTACCGTAGCGCGGTAGCGTCGGGTCAGCCGTTCCTGACACACAACGTGGTGGTGCGAGCTGACCCGACGCT
>JAMQPI010000147.1 GCA_023717565.1 Pyrinomonadaceae bacterium
GTGATCGAGATTCCTACCCGGGGATGGCGTGAGTCAGTATTCGACTATGTGTACGTCGATGATAATGGAAACGCGAGGGAATTAGACGCGGAAGAGGACGATCACGTGACCACCGTGTTGTTCCCCGATGATGAAGTGCAGTTTTTTATCAAGCCTCGGTTTGAATCTCTAAGTCCGGATGGTCGGTTTCGTGGTTATCTCAGGCGGCGTCAGTTGCCGCCGAACGCTTCTGTCGGTCCTCCGCCAAGCGACGCTGGCTAAATGGCGCGCTGCTACCAATCACCTACTGCGACCCGCTGAGCCAGGATTTTTTCAGCCAGGATTTTTTCAACCAACCCAATCCACCTCTCCGACGACCTCCGTATATCGTTTGCAGTTCCAAAATATCTCTTGCAGAAAAAGGAAGGAAGAAGTGAAGAAATTATCTCTCATGCTGCTGCTCGCAGTAGCAGCATTCGCAAATCAAAATGCAAACGCGCAGATGAAAGACTCAAATCCGATGGTCGGCGGCGCCGCGATGTTGAGATCCATGGACATCGTAGACAATGCCGTGAATTCGGCAGATCACACAACTCTGGTTGCCGCTGTTAAAGCAGCGGGGCTGGTTGAAACACTAAAAAGCAAAGGACCATTCACCGTTTTTGCGCCCACCAACGCTGCCTTTGACAAGCTGCCCGCAGGCACTGTCGAAACTTTGGTGAAACCCGAAAACAAGGCCACGTTGACAAAGATCCTGACCTATCACGTCCTGGCCGGAAGGTTCGACTCCAGGGCGATCGCCAAGCGCATCAAGGCCGGTGGCGGCACTGCGGAATTGAAGACCGTCAGCGGTGGTAATCTCTGGGCCTCGATGAGCGGCAACAACCTGGTGCTCAAAGACGAGAAGGGTGGCACCTCCACGGTTACCATCGCCGACGTCTATCAGTCCAATGGTGTGATTCACGTGGTTGATACCGTCTTGCTGCCAAACTAACTACCAACCAAGTTGAATTCGACATCAAGGGCGCGTTCCGAGCTATCGGGCGCGCCTTTGTCTTGTGCCGGGCCGGGAGCGATAGCGACCGCACTCAACGTAGAGTTGCATCCCCGACAATTACTCAACATACTTCTTCAGAACCTACATACTTGGGTCGCTCGTGAGTGCAGTCGCTACCGCTCCCGGTTCTATAGCAGAGTGAGCATGACGAAACGATTAAATATTGTCTTGGCGATCGTTCTTTGTTCTCTCGTCGCTTTGCCAGCTCGCAATCCGGCATATGCGAAAGACACCTGGGTGAGCGTGCGCTCAAACAACTTCTTTCTCGTAGGGAATGCCAGCGAGAAAGAAGTACGGCAGGTAGCCACCCGACTGGAGCAGTTTCGCGAAGTGTTCTCGCGTCTCTTTCCGCGGATGACGTTCACTTCTCCCGTCCCTACTACTGTAGTGGTGTTCAAAAGCGACAGCTCTTACAAACCGTTCAAGCCTGTGACTGATGGCAAGACAGTCCCGGTAGCCGGTTATTTTCAACCCGGGCGCGAAGTAAACTACATCACGCTGACGACGGAAAAGCGCGAAGAGAATCCCTACGCGGTAATATTCCACGAATACGTCCATTTGCTGGTTAACAACACGTTGGGCCGGACGAGTATTCCGACCTGGTTCAACGAAGGCCTGGCAGAGTACTACAGCACTTTCGATATCGAGGACGATCAAAAGATCTATCTTGGAAATCTGATTAGCTCTCACCTGCAACTATTGCGAACCAGTCAGTTGGTCCCACTCGATAAGTTATTTGCCATTGACTACTACTCGCTTGATCGTAACAAGCATGACGCACGCGGGCTGTTCTACGCCCAGTCGTGGGTGCTGATTCACTACCTGATCCAAGGCAACGAAGGAAAGCGAGTGAATCAACTGGGAGTATTCCTGGATCAGCTGCGACAAAATATCCCGGCGGAGAAAGCCTTCCGCCACGCTTTTCAAACCGACTATGCCGGTATGCAGAAGGAATTGAGGGACTACACTAAGCAGCACTCGTATCGCGGTCAAACTGTAACCTTCGAAAGGAAACTTGAGTTCAGCGCCGAGATGAAGAGTGCGCCAATTACCGAGGCTGAGGCGCAAGCGTACCTGGGTGATCTGCTCTTCCACATCCAGCGACCGGAGGATGCGAAGACGAAACTCGAACAAGCACTGGCCCTCGATTCCAAACTTGCTATGGCCCACGCATCACTCGGGATGGTGCTGATGCAGCAAAAGAAATTCTCCGAAGCGAAGGAGCATCTAGTACAAGCCGTCGCCGACAACTCCCCCAACTATCTGGCACATTACTATTATGCCTATGCGCTGAGTCGTGAATTCATCGCCGAGGGCCAACCCGTTTACAACCTCCCGGCGGAAACCGTACGGATAATGCGCGTCGAGTTGAACAAGGCAATCGCCCTCAAACCGGATTTTCCAGAGTCGTATCATTTGCTGGCGTTCGTTAATCTGGTAACCGGTGAGCAATTGGATGAGTCGATCGTCATGATTAAGCGCGCAGTTGCGCTCTCGCCAGGAAGTGAAGAGTTCATGTTTGTTTTGGCGCAGCTCTACCTCCGAAAACAAGATATCGAGGGTGCCCGACGAGTGGTCGAACCGTTGGCGACTAATGGCGCGGACCCGAACATCCGAGCCAGAGCCGGTTCGTTGCTGGCATCGATCTCTTCGGCGCAGGAAGCGATGGCGCGGTTTCGCGAGGGTCAAGAAAAGCGAGCACCGAATGTCGTCGTCGAGATGGAGACGGCCGAACCCGCGATTGCTGATCCCATGTCTTACCTGCGAGATGCGCTGCGAAAACCCGAAACGGGTGAGAAGCAAATCCAGGGAACGTTGGTGCGGATTGACTGCGACGCGAAAGGAATCATTTTCACGCTCAAGTCGGGGAGTGGTCTCTTCAGACTAAAGACTGCCAAGTTCGAAGAAGTAGACATCACGACTTTCGCGCCGGATGTCGCAGGCGAGATCACTTGCGGAGTGCGTAAACCCGAGAACGCTGTCGTTGTTTGTTACCTGCCCGGAAGCGACGCCAGAGCCAAGGTTGAGGGAACCATTCGCTCGCTCGAATTTGTGCCCACTGACTTCAAACTCAAACCCTAACAACCCCGCGTCGTGCCACCTTCCTGGCGAAAAGGCTGTGTCTTGACTAGCCGAAGTTGTTTCTCTTGACTCAGGTCATGTCAAAGCCTTAGTGTGAATGGGCCTCTTGTTCCCTTCCTCTCCATTGCTCCTGATCCTCAAAGCTTGATTCCGCTAAGCCTCTGAGTGTTTTATGAACGATCATCGTCTGCAAAAACGGTTTCGATCCTCTTCCGCCCACCGAACTGTGCTCATACTCTTTGCCATCATTTCAATTCTGCTGGCTCTAGTTGTCTCTCCACGCCACGGAAAAACCGCAAATCAAGTCGCGCCACGTCTGTTGGCTAATGGTTTGAATCGTGCGGTAGCACTCGAATCTGTTACTCATTGCGCCGAGCCTTTCGCCCGAGATGCCATTGTTCCCTTCAGCCAGGACGTTCGCACTCGCGTCATGCTGTTTG
>JAMQPI010000159.1 GCA_023717565.1 Pyrinomonadaceae bacterium
CCGATGTTCGTTTGCTCACCAATGGTCGCGTCGCCCAGATACGTCAGATGCATCGACTTAGAACCCCGTCCTACGCGCGACTTTTTGACCTCGACAAAGTTGCCAATCGCCGCACCCTCCTCCAATCGTGTATTCATACGCAGGTGGGCAAACGGGCCGACAGTGCAGTTTGAGTCGATCTCCGAATCCACGATTACACAATGGTCTTTGATAACTACGTTGGTGCCGATCCGGGAATTCGTAATTCGACTTCCGGACCGGATTACACATCCGTTTCCGACCACCGTGCCTCCTTCGATCGACACGTTGGGGTAAATCACGCAGTCTTGGCCGATTTTTGCTTCGGCGCTGATATAGGCGTGAGAGGGATCAATGAAGGTGACGCCCTCCATCATCAGACCGCGAATCGTGCTGCGTCTAAGCAAATTTTCGAACTCGGCAAGGTCAGCGCGGGTATTGATGCCGGAAACCTCGCGCGCATCTTGATGAAGATAGATCGCAATCCTTTGCCCGCCGGCGGCAAGAATTGCAGGGACGTCGGTCAAATAATATTCGCCTTGCTGGTTAGCCGGCTCAATCTCATCCAGCGCGCAGAGAAGCTTTGTGGTTTCGAAACAATAGATACCCGAATTGATCTCGCGAATAAGCTTCTCTTCCGTCGTAGCGTCTTTGTGCTCGACGATTCGAGCGAAACCCTCAGTCGCGTCCCGCACCATTCGCCCATAACCGGACGGGTTCTCCAGCTTAACGCTTAGAATCGAACAGGCCGCACCTTTCGCGTGATGAAACGCCACAAACTTTTGCAGAGTCTCAACGCGTACCATTGGGACGTCGCCGGACAAGACAAGCAAGGTCGAGTTTGAACCCTTCAGTGCTGCGTCGGCGGACTTAACCGCGTCGCCCGTACCCCGTTGCTGCATCTGTAGGACAAAGGCTGCTTTGCCGGCATTGGTCCCGAGCTCCCGGCGAACTGCGGCTTCGACGTCGGCTGCCTGGTGACCAATAACTACATAAATTGTCTGGGGATCTAACGCGAGGGCCTTGCGAGTAACGTGGGCGATTAGTGGGTGCCCGCCTAACTCGTGGAGCACCTTCGCCTTTTGGGATTTCATTCGGGTTCCCAATCCGGCGGCAAGGATTAGGATATCAAGGGGCAGCTGTTGTTCGAGAGGGATCAATCGAGATTCTTTCTCAGTTAGACGGAAACGGCCGGCCGTGAGACAGCTTGCTGCCGGCAGGATATGACCACGCTAGCCAGGCTCTCGGAATCGTGACGCGCCTTTTCACCCTGGGCGAGAAGGTCGGCCCTAACCACCTCAGTATCACCATTAGCCACCTTGTTAATGGCGTCCTCTTCCAATCCGATTTGGTTTGCACCTTCAGCTGCGTAACGCTGCCGCTGTTCTTCGCTAACGGGCCGGTTGTTTACGATAACAAAATCGAAGTGAATCTCGGGAGCATACTTCTTTACCACCTCGAGATGTTGACGCGCGCTGTAGCCGTCTGTTTCGCCGGGCTGGGTCATGAGGTTGCAAATGAATATCTTAGTAGCCTGGGCCTCGCCAATAGCCCGCGCTACCCGCGCCACGAGCAGATTTGGCAATATGCTGGTGTAGAGCGAACCGGGACCAACCGTAATTACATCAGCGGTTCGAATCGCGGCAAGCGC
Organism: Pyrinomonadaceae bacterium; assembly: GCA_023717565.1. Classification (GTDB taxonomy): domain Bacteria; phylum Acidobacteriota; class Blastocatellia; order Pyrinomonadales; family Pyrinomonadaceae; genus PSRF01. Next base: position 1,670 of record JAMQPI010000159.1, read on the forward strand.
CTCTGGCAGCGGAAGGCACTGTTCGGGCTCCAGCCGAAGTAACCTGATGGCGGAATTTGATGCGGTGATCTGCGTTTCGCCCCGAACCACGGTGCCGTCCTCCAGTTCGGCCACCAGGCGCACATCATTGATTGTCGCGGGATAGATGTGCCCCTTGCTGGCCAGCACCTCGGAAGAGAGCCTTACGGCCTCCACAAAGTCTCCAGTGACCTCTGTTAACGCTGCTAGAAAAAGGTTGCCGAAGCTGTGACCGCCCAAGGCTCCGTCACCGCGAAACCGATGGCGAAACAAACGAGAGAGCAGAGTTGAATCTTCGGAGAGGGCGATCATGCAATTGCGAATGTCACCCGGCGGAAGCATCTGAAGCTCATCACGCAAACGGCCCGAGCTTCCGCCATCGTCCGAGACTGTGACGATTGCGGCCAGATTCTCAATCCAAACTCCATCTGTTTGATGATTGCCTACCCGTAGCTTCAAACCCGCGAGCAGCGTCGAGAGCCCGGTGCCCCCGCCGATAGCCACGAATTTCAGACCGTTCTCAGTGTCGGATTGATAATGCAAGTTCCGTTTTTCCTCTGAAGTGTAGGCGCACTCGCGTGTTTGGCATTCGAATCATACCTAAACGACGAATGCTTTCCAACTACCCGAATAAGCAATAGTTAAGGAAGATCAGTCGGCGGGAAATGCTACGGTCGCGGTTGAAAAACCAACTTGTCAAAATCAGGGTCGTTACGTAGCGAGGTCAGGTCCGAATCGTGCTGTGCTCGAACGCGGAGATTTGGCTGAAGATCCAGGGCCCGCTGAAGAGATTGCAATGCCAGATCCACCGAACCCAGACGAGCTCGAGTTGCTGCCAACCCATAGTGGATGTGAGCTGCCTCGGGTTCTCGCTTCAGAGCCCGCTCAAACATCTCCTGCGCCGCTACATACTCGCCGCGGTTGAGTTCAATTACCCCACGGTCATAAAGAGAATCTGCATCGCGCGGCAGCATATTCTCAGTACGGAGACGGGCTTCTGCAATGGCCAGGTATGTCCTGGAGCGGGCCGCAACCTCGGAAACCTGGGCATACTTGTCCAGTAGCGCGCGAAACTGGTTTCGGGCTTCACCGAATCGGCCGTGAGTAAACTCTCGATGAGCGCGTTCGAAAGCCATCAAAGCCGCAGCCTCATCAACCGTGGGTTGGCGGCGGGGTGGAGGCGTTACAATGGTGGGGCGTTGCGCACGGACAGCTGCCAGCTTCTGAGTCTTTTTGACCACCGGGACTATTGTCTTCTTGGTCCGACTCTCGCTCGCCTTGGACTTTACGGCTGGCCGCGCTGTGGTGCTCTTTGCCGGTTTTGTTGACTTCTTTTGAGCAGCAGTTGAAGTGCGCTTCGCTAAGGGTTTCTTCGCCCTGCTCTTAGCCGCTGCAGATTTCGCGGTTGCAGTTTTAGACGCGGCAGGCTTGGAGACCTTCCGGTTTGTGGGTTTCGAGGCGGCCGCCCTTTTTGCCTTAGGGCGACTAGACTTCTTCTGCATTGAGCGCCCCTTGACCGCACTCTTTGGTGACGACGGGCGCGTTGGCGTTCGCGATCTCGATCGTCTTATACCTTTTGTCACGGGGCTACTCATCAGAAGTTCAGATTTGAAAGGCCAAGTCGTCAGCTTGAAAGGCCGCAGGAACGGGCGGGAGCTTAACATAGCTTCCCTTGTAAATCAACGTAAAAAGGGGAGTTGCGGGCACAATTAACTCGTGTCCCACCTCCTGTAGACCCCTTTTGGTCAACAAAGAAAAACACTTGAACGTCATTGTTGGCTATGCTAGAGTGCCTTAGGCTCTGCGGCGCGACTCACCTTCAGCGTCTAAGCGAAGGAGCCCCACAAGAGAAGCGCTTAGACATCAATGTCTTGCGA
>JAMQPI010000188.1 GCA_023717565.1 Pyrinomonadaceae bacterium
GAGCGACGGCGACATCAAATCGCTGCTGAGAACCATACTCACTTCAGACGAATTTAACGCCGCGAAGGGTCTTAAGTTCAAACGACCATTTCAGTACATCGTGAGCAGCTTGCGCGCTCTGGGCGCCGACACGCATGCGCACCAACCGTTGATCGAATACCTCCAGCGCATGGGCCAGGGTCCGTTTCAACACCCGACACCAGACGGCTATCCCGATCGGACAGCGCCCTGGCTCGGCACGCTCTTATGGCGTTGGAATTTTGCGTTCGCATTAGCATCGAATCGCGTCCCGACGGTTACCGTGGCGTTGGACCAGCTGGGCGAGGCTATTGGGGCACTCGAAGCAATCGGCGGCAGCATGAATAACCGACTTCGACCAGCGCGATTGATTCCGTATTTTATCGGGCGGGCCGGGTCAGCAGCAGAGACTGCGGCGCTCGATGATTACCTCAGAGCTCAGCAGGATAACAATGCCGGCGATGCTAATCACCGCGCCGAGTTGGTTGCCCTGGTCCTTTCGTCGCCGGCGTTTCAGAGGTGTTAAGCCGCATGAGAATCTCCAACCGTACATCGCGTCGCGGGTTTATTCGCCAAATGTTGCTGGCCAACGAAACCGTCGTGCCGGCAGCGGGCGAGCGCACCTTGGTTTGCATCTTCCTGCGTGGCGCAGCGGACACGCTCAACATGGTAGTCCCTTACGGTGACGATCAGTACTACAAGTCGCGGCCAACGCTCGCCATTCCGGCGCCTTCCCAGAACAAGGACAATGACGCGACGTCAATAAGCCTTGATGACTTTTACGCCTTTCATCCTAAGCTACGTCCGCTTGTTCCAGCCTTCAATGAAGGACGCCTGGGTATTGTGCAAGCTGTCGGCACGGACAATCCCACCGGATCACATTTTGAATCGCAGGACCAGATGGAGCACGGTGAGGCTTATGGCCGGATCATCGGCGGCGGCTGGCTGGGGCGATATCTGCGGACGAAGGCGGCGGCAGAAACAACGCCACTCTCGGCGATCGCAATTGGGTCAACAATTCCTGAGTCACTTCGTGGCGCCCCAACTGCCAGCGCCATGGAGTCAATCGACGAAGTGCAGATCAAGACACCTTTGGGCGATACAGCTGCAGTGTCATCCGTGTTGTCCGCCATGTACGGCGCTGAGATCGGCGTCCTTAGTCAGCCCGGCAAGACCACGCTCGATCTCCTCAAGCGCGTTGAAACACTAAGGGGCACAGAGTACAAGCCGGAAGGCGGAGCGGTTTACCTCGATGACGGCTTTGCGCAGGGTTTGAAAGAAGTGGCGCGTTTGGTTAAGGCGAAAGTGGGCCTCGAAATAGCTTGTCTGGATCTCGGCAACTGGGACACGCATTTCTTTCAGGGCGGTGCCAGCGGCTTACAGGCCGATCTGATCTCGCAGCTGGCTTCTGGTCTCGCCGCTTTTGACGCTGATCTGGTCGAGCATCGTAACCGCGTAACCACGCTGGTAATGACGGAGTTTGGACGCCGCATCTACGAGAACGGCTCATTGGGCACCGATCACGGGCGGGGCTTTGCGATGTTGGCAATGGGCCAGGGCATCAAAGGTGGAAAGGTCCATGGCAAGTGGCCGGGCCTCGTGGAGGAAGAAGTTGCCGGATCAGACACGCTGGGCATAACGGGGCCGAGCGGTCTCAAAGTTCTCTTCGACTACCGTTCCGTGCTCTCTGAGGTGCTTACTGGAATTCTCGGTCATCGCGATCTGAATCAAGTCTTCCCAAACTTTCATCCCGAACCCGTGGGCCTGGTGAGTTGAGTCCAAAAGGTTGAAGACTGGTGAGCAGCAATAGAAACCGGCAAGACGATCCACGAAATCACACGAAGTAACACGAATTAAGGCATCCATTTTCGTGTGGTGTCGTGGATCGTATTTTTCTTCAGCAGTGCGATGGAGGAGTCAAGAATGGCTGTGGTATTGGAAGGCGGCTGCCGGGTAACAGCAATTAGAGACAGCGAGCCAACGATCAATGGAACCTTAAGCGTGTGGCCCCAGGTCGGGCGGGCCACCAATGCCTCAGCGATCTCTCTACGCACGATGGAGTTCGCGCCGGGTTTGTCGCCTGGTTTCCGCAATCGGGAATGTGACGAGATCATTTACGTTCTGCAAGGATCTGCCACTATCTTGATCGATGGTTGGCCTTATCTGGTTCGGCCAGAGACCGGCGTTTATCTACGACCCGGGGAGATCCTGACGGTGGACAATCCTGGCCCGGAACCGTTTGTTCTCATCAGTTCGCAATGCCCGGAGCCAGTAACTGACGAAGAACCATTGCCCCCGTTGTTCACTGCTCCTCGGCCTACAAGGAAGCCATCTACGCCCCTCGTGCGCCTCGCCGATCGTGACGCCGTCCCGACGGCTGACCGCTGGTATCGAGTGCTCGTCAACGAAGAAGTCGGTAGCACCCAAGTGACGCAGTTTGTCGGTTCGATTCCGCCGGGCCGCGCGCCCGATCATTTTCATAACTACGAAGAGGTGCTTTTCATCCTGCGCGGCGTAGGCCGTATGTGGGCCGGGGACACTAACACGCCAATTGCCTCAGGCTCTTGCATCTATTTGCCCAAGGGTCAGGTACACTGCGTTGAGAATACGGGTGATAGCGAGCTGCGACTGTTAGGTGTTTTCTATCCGGCGGGAAGTCCGAGTGTGAGATATGAAGTGCAGTAACAATGAAAACATGACACTACCTGAAACGCCCGCTGGTATGTCTTTGCTAACTTAACAAATCTCTCAAAACCAGCATAGCTTCCTCCACTTCTTCATCCACGTTGAAGAAATGTGGTGAGATGCGTACTCCAACGCCCGGGCGGCAATCAACGAATACTTTTCTCTCCGCGAGACGATCTACCATTGCTGGTCCGTCGTTGACATCAATCATTACTGAACCACCACGCTGGCTGAGGTCCCGCGGGCTGTTTATTTTCCATCCTTGTTCCAAAGCAAACTCGATCATCCATTCTGTGCGGCGGCGGGATTCGCTCGCAATTGTTTTGACGCCGACTTCTTCCAGGATTTGCAGACCGGGCAATGCTGAATAGAGCGCGGGAATGCTGGGCGTGCCCTGCGCAAATCGGCGGATAGACCTGGCGTAGCGCATCGGCGAATGTGCGAAGTCAAAAGGCGCATCGTGCGCGACCCAGCCGGTAAGTCGCGGGTGAAGTTCTCTCTGCAGCTCGGGTCGCACGTACAGATAGCCGCAAGCCGGTCCACCGCACAACCACTTGATCGTGCCTCCGATCAGGAAATCAACTTCCCAGACGGACGCATCCAGCTCAACTGCACCGGCCGACTGATAAACATCAAAGAGAACACGCGCGCCGACGTTATGCGCGTGGGCCACGATCGCTTTTGCGTCGACACGATATGAGCTCTGAAATGAAGCGTGTGACATCGCCACGAGACTTGTGGTGTCGTCGATAGCCGCGAGAATGTTTTCGAGGGGAACGATAATACCGTCAGGTGAGGCGACAATCTCAACCTGCGCGCCGAGATTTCGCTGCGCTTCCCAGATGTATTCCATCGAAGGGAAGTCCAACGCTGAGGTGACTACCTTATTGCGCGTCGTCGAGGCGAAGTCAAAACACGAGGCGACACTCGCCAGCGCAATCGAGGCATTTGGTTGAATCTGCACTGAGCCTGGGGTCCCGCCCAGGATGCGGGCGACGCGGTCGCCCACTTGTTGAGACAACTCCCACCAGCTTGCCGCCCAAGCGTCCTCGCTGGTGTGGTGCTCCCAGGCCTCGTAATAAGCGAGCAGCGATTCGCGTGCAGCACGCGGCACTGGACCAAGACTATGGCTAAGCAAATGAATACCGGAAGCGAGAGTGGGAAATTCCTCCCGGCGTCGGTTGATTTGGGTTTCTGCTTTAAGGTCCACGGGTTTACGGGTCGGGTGTCTCTTTAAGTGCTAACCTCCATCGGCGCTCCTTCGCCACCTGACTAACGCGTATAGCACAGCACCGACCGCGCTCCACACCGCTACGAGTTCCAAACTCGTCAGTGAATGATTCGCAAGTCTCTCACTGAAGCTCTGTACTTGGAGCGTCTGTATATCCTGGATGATCTGAACGGCAATCAGTCCACCCATCGATAAGACCGAAAGCCAGGCAGCTGCACGCTGCAGCCACACCGGCATGGCAATTGTGATGTCAGCGTACAGCTTTGGGTTCCAACGCGGCAACAGCAGGAAGGTCAGGCTGTGGAGGAAGTAAAGCACCACCAGCGCGAATACGGCCACGTTCAAGGCCAGCGAGAGCTGACGGCTCACCAATAGTACGAGGCAAGCAACCATTGTAAGCGTGAGCGACCGCACCGGCGTTGCCGTCCGGCGATTGATAACGCCGAGCCACGACGGCGCGAGTCCATCCTCGACAAAGATGATTGCCAGACGTGACGGTACGATTAGCGTCGGATTCAACGACGTCGTGATTGCCATGATCGCACCCAGCGTTACCAACGCGGCCGCTCCCCACGGCAGATAGACCGAGGCTACTTCGGTCATCGGCGCGCTGCTGGCTTGCAAACGCGCTCCCGGCAAAACACCGAACGCGACCACAGACATCAGGACAAATATCAACGCGGTGAGGCTGATTCCTTTCAAGAAGATCATGGGCAAGCGCCGCGTGCTGTCTTTGACTTCACCTGCCGTCTGCGCGAGCGACTCGAAACCAGCATAAGAAAAGAACAGTGGCACCAAACCAGCCAGGAGTCCGCTCACCCCGTGCGTTACAAACGGCGAGTAGTTGGCCCGCTGAATGGCAAACAGTCCTGGAACCACCAACACGACGATGGAAACGCCCAGTAGTGCGCACATTGCCACCTGGATTCTGCCAACCCACTTCACTCCGATGACATGGATCACGTAGAAAAAGAGCAAGCTCGCGACGGCCAGCGGCAAATGATAAGTGTTTGGATCTAAGCGCCTCCCGGTGAATTCTATTATGTAATCCGCCAGCGCGCTCGCGAGATACGTTCCCGCGCCGATGTAAGCAATTATTTTTAGCCAGGACCCAACGTAGGCAATGCCAAACCCGCCCAACGTTCGCGAAATGTGCAGGTATTCGCCGCCGGGTTCTCGACCGAGAGGTGTCGAGATGAACGCCGCGTAAGGAACCGAGGTCGCCAGTATCGCCGGCATCAATAAGACGTAACCGAGAATCACACTCGGGCCGGTAAACGACCAGGCTTGACTGGTAACTTTGAATATCCCCGCACCGATCAGAATGCCGATTAGGGCAGCGTAGGATTCAAGCGTACCCAAATCGCGGCGCAGACCGCTGACGATGGCTAGATGCTGAGCGTTCATGCGCCTAAGTTCTTCGCCGGGAGACTCGGATCAAGCACCTTTTCGGCACTCTCAACGCCGGCGATGGGCAGCTTGTCTGGGTCGATCAAGCCGAGCTGCGCCAGCACGGAAGCCTGATCCCAGTAGATGTGTTCGTGCGCCAGTTTGCCATCGCGGAAATGCACGATCACGACGAGCGGCACTTTGACATGCCTGCCCGTGGGAGCGAGGCCGGGCAGCATCCAGTCCATCTTGATGGAGTGGGTGAACTCAAAAACCATCTCATCAACTACCCGATCAACGCCGATGGTACGCGAGACGGGAGTCATGCCTGTGTCCGGCGGCATTTGTGGAATGAAGCGCTGCGAATAAAACTCTCGGAGTTGATCGTGACCGATTCCACCTGTCAGCACCGGAACGTGATTCACGTACGCATCTTCTACCATGGTCGCCAGCGTGTCCTCAGTATTGCGTGTCGCAAACTCACATTTGACGTGCTCATCCCAGAGATCGGACAACCTCTGTGAGGCGTTTGTGTGCGCGGGTCCACCGAGATGGCTTACGAAGAATTCCAGCGTGCGCAGATTCGCTAACTCAGACGACGGCGCGTGAAAATGCGCGCCGCCGACGCGGGCAAAAGCATGGTCCTGTTCCGGGTATTCGTGGAGCGTTATCAGCGAGTGCATATCCAGCGCCTGATGAATCCGTGCCTGAGCTGCGGGTGGGCAGAATTGATCCCGGCCCGCCATGTGGAGCATAGTCGGGCAACCAATGCGCGTCGCTTCCGCCAGAGCTGACTCGATGCCGACACCGTAATAGGCGACTGAACAATCCGGGTCAGAGCGGGCCGCGAGCAAGTAAGCCAGTTTTCCTCCGAGACAAAACCCAACCGCGACGACTTTTCCCGTGCAGGCTGAATGTTGACGCAGAAAGTCCATCGTCGCCGCCGCATCTGCCACGGCTTTGGCCTCATCCAGTCCCTGATACAACTGCCTGGCGCGCTGCCACTCATCATCGCTGCGATCGGTCAGTTGCACGCCGGGTTCCTGGCGCCAGAAGAGATCAGGGCAGGCTACAACAAACCCTCTCGCTGCATACCAATCCGCAATGGCGCGCATGTCGCGGTTGACGCCGAAAATTTCCTGCAGGAGGACCAGACCTGGGCCTCTGCCGCTCGAGGGCCCCGATGGCAAAGCCAGGTAGGCTGCAAACTCCTCCCCTTCTGCTGAGCGAATCGTGATCATGCTGTCTTTTTAGTTGCAGCCGACGCTTAGAAGCGATCTGCAATCAAGGTCTTTGCGGTAGTTCATTCTTGCTGGATTCTGTAAGACTCGTCGAACGCTGTCTTTATACCACTGCGAGATGTTGATGACCACAATCTACGCATGTGGTATCGAGCCGTCCCGTCCAGCAGCGTAGTCCTGTTTACTAGAGAACTTAGGGGTTTCACGCGGTACGGGTGAGATGTCTATAGCAATGGACGACCACACCCACCTGAGCGCCGTTCGAAGGGGCGGAACTCAACGGGGCGGGTACCCATCTACTATCATTCCGCCCCTTCGAACGGCGCAGGATATTCATTGTGGCCCGGTCAATAAATATTTCACTCCTCCGGAGTAAGAGAACCTCCGAACGAACCCAAATCCTTATCCCTTAGAACCTACTGCGCTCCGCTCGCGACTTGAACATTGGCGTTGCTCCAGCAATTTCTTTACAATTGCTTCACAAATTAGCAACCCGCGGACAGGAGACGCATCAAACACGCGATCTCCCAAACGCCCTGCGATCCGACCTAGGAGTTCCTGATGAAGTTATCTCTATTCAAGACCGCGTTCGTTCTTAGCCTGGCCGTCTTATTTCTGTTCAGCGCAACTTACCCCGAGCGCGTGCCAGGTCAGCAACCCCAAAGCAGCGGCCAAACAACCGGGCCGACGGCTAATGGTTCGCCGGATATCGCGAAAATCATTCAAGCATTTACTGCCAAAGAAACAGAGTTTCGGCGAGCGCTTGGGGAGTATGCGTTCAAACGCGATGCTACCGTACAGACCATCGGAATGGGTGGACAAGTTAGCGGCGAATACCGTCGAGTTTCTCAGTTTGTTTTCACCGACCAGAACGAACGCTTTGAGAAGATTACTTTCTTTCCGCAGCCGACGTTGACGGAACTCACTTTTACTAAGGAAGACCTGGAAGACCTGGGGGGCGTTCAACCGTTCGCTCTCGAAGCGTCCAAAATCAACCAGTATGACTTCAAGTATATGGGTAGGGAGCAGATTGATGAGTTGGGCACGTATGTCTTCGACGTCGCGCCAAAGGTGTTACCAAAGAAAGTCAGCGAACGCTTCTTTCAGGGACGCGTCTGGGTAGATGATCAGGATCTGCAAATAGTGAAGGTGAAAGGGAAAGGTGTGCCCGAGGGCGATCAGCGTTTCCCCGTGTTCGAAACCTACCGGGAACAAATCGACGGGCGCTATTGGTTCCCGACGTATACCTCCGCCGACGACGAATTGGTGTTTCCCAAAGGCCAGGCGGTGCATATCCGGATGCTGGTTCGCTACACCGACTACAAACGCTTCCGAAGCGAGGTGAAAATTACCGAGGTTGATGAGGCACCCGAGGAGCGGCCACGCCAAACAGTCCCACCACCTAAGAAGCCGTAGCCAAGTGGAAACAGACCTGAGAGGCTTGATACCAACGTGCGTGTATCACGCTGCCAGTTCCAACCGAGACCGGAACTAGCCAACGCTTTTAGCACGATATCCTTAGCAACCGGCGCTGGTAGGATTCGATACCCTGCCACTGCTGAGACCAGTGGCTTTTACGTCCCACCTCGGATGAGTACCGTTTCCCGGACAACTCACCGCGTAGCCATAGTCCAGGAAACCCAGACTATCAGCGGGGGGCTCAAAGGTAGCGACCTGCGCGTTTGCGTTAGCGTCAGGGAAGTAGTTGACTGCCAGTCTGACCTTCTCACCAGCTTGAAATCCGTTTCCAGTGATTCGAAGAAATCGTCCAGTGGTTCTGAGTTCTACCGTTGCGATAATTACGGCGGGCGTACCAGGCGCAACTATGGGTCTTCCAGAACCTACTCTTGTCGATAGGTCAGCGACTTTCTGTTCAAGTTGTTTGATGCGGTCAAGCAATGCCTGAATCGCGACACCTTGAACCATCAGGTTGCCCGTTATTTCAACATTGCCTGCAAAGAAGCCCGCGTGTCCCTTGGTTCCTTCTTTCTTTGCAAAAATCGCAGCACCCGTGCCATTAGGGTTGGCATTGTACGCAGCTATGGCGGCGGTTCCGGGCGATTTTGTCTCAGCATGAATGGCCTCATGACTGGTGCTATAAGCTGCCAGACCAACACCGTCCTTGCTCACCGCTTTCACACCAGTGCCGGCGCCCTTGTGTTCACCCCACACGCCCGCTGGTCCATTCGTGATGCCGGCAGTTTCACCGTAGACACCTATCCATTTTGTGCTCTTGCCAATCACGCCGGGCGCAGGGTCTCCCTCGCCCAACACGCCGGCGCCACCAGTTGTGCTCTCACTCTTGCCATAGACACCCACCCACTTCTTGCTCTCGCCAGCCACTCCGGTGCCGCCAGCGGCGTGATGACCATACACGCCAAATCCGCCGATCGTGCTTTTACTCAAACCAGCAACGCCGTGCCACGTATTACCGATTCCCCGAACACCAACAGCGCCACCTTCTCCGCGCACACCTTGAGTATCACCCTTTCCCAGAACGCCCACGGTTTCTTCGCCTGAAGCCGTTGCAGTTACGGCAATACTGTTTGGTCCTGTAGCTGTTTCGTTGATAGCCATATGAGCCTCCTTAAAGCTTAATGGGATGGTTGTAACAGGAGTGGCTTAAGTGATGTAACTACCTTGATGGGTGGGAAACAGATCCTAGTTTGGAGACTACATCAGCCGTTCACGCAGGGCTTTTGCAACCGCTTCGCTTTTCGAATGCACCTGGAGTTTTGTGTAGATGTTTTTCAGATGAAAGGCGACGGTGTTGGTGGAAATACCCATCTCATGCGCGGCAGTCTTGTAGTGGTGGCCGTCGACGAGGAGTTTGAGCAGTTCGGATTCCTGGGGCGTGAGGCGATAAGAAGCTCGTTCGGGCGGACGAAACTGGCGAAACAGGTGCACTACGCGTCGGGCTATCTCGGGCGACATCGGCGACCCGCCATCTGCAACCTCCTTTAGAGATTCCAGCAGGCGAGCCGGTGGCGTGTTCTTCAGCAAATAGCCGGAGGCACCCGCACAGAGCGCGTTGAAAATATTGTCGTCGTTGTCGTAGACCGTGAGCGCGATGATGGGCAACTCAGGATAACGTTCATGGATTATGCGGATGCCGTCGATCCCCGACATTCCGGGCAGGCCAATGTCGGTGAGTACAACGTCAGGCTTTGCCGAGTGGAGCCGCGCGAGAGCGTCCTCCATAGTTCGATAACTATGAATACAACGAAACCCGTGCGTTCCGTTGATGAGCGATGCCAGACCTTCGCGCACCTCGCGCAAGTCTTCTATGATGGCAACATTGATACTGATCGCATCTATCTTCACAGCTTGGGGATGAGTGTTGGGCACAAAATAGATACCTTGGTTGTTGTCGACACTACCTTGTCCCAAGCCTTATGTCACCTACCTGTTCGGGTAGGTTGAGTTTTGTCGCGCATCATGTGCAGATTGGATGGTCGTCGCTACTTCCGGGTCGGCAGAAAGACGTGAGATTTCAAATTGGGCAGCCGCACATGCACACTCGTTCCGTGGCCGGAACTCGATACAATTTCCAGGGTGCCACCGACCGCCTCCGCACGACGACGCATACTAGCAACCCCGTTCCCTTCACTTTCGGCGTCTGGGTTAAACCCCAAACCATTATCTCTGATATCCAGTCGTACGAAGTCTCGGTCGAGCGCTAGGATTACTTCAATCCTCCAACAACCCGAGTGTCGTGCCGCATTGTTGATGCCTTCCTTGAAGATCAGGTAGAGACAACGCCTGACTTCGATCCCAAGTTTTAGTTTCGCATCTTCCGGCGCCTGAAAGTCCAATTGAATCTCGTTTGGCAAACACGTTTCTTCGGCGTGCAAGCGCATGCGACGAACCACGTCATTGAGACTGTCGCGATGTGGATTGATCGCCCAGACAATGTCGCTCATGGCGGCGACTGATTCGCGCGAAATCCTGGCAATGGAAACAAGCGGACTGTCCTTTTCGCCGTTCCCGTTTGCCTGCTGTTGTCGCGCAACTTCACTGAGTATGGAGATCTTTGTTAGGTTTTGCGCCGATATCGTCATGCAAGTCGGTCGCAATGCGCGTACGAACGTTAGCCAACTCCACAATGCGGGTCAGGCGCAGTCGATAGATGGTGTACGCAATCGCGGTGATAACCGCAGCAATAAACAGCAAGAACCACCAACGTTGCCAGACAGGTCGCAAGACAGCAAACCGGATGATCGACGGACTAGCGCTGACGATCCCGCTCGAGCTAATAGCACGGACGAGAAACCGATAATTCCCTGGAGCGAGACTCGCGAGATTCAAACTTCGCTGTTCAGTTGGTAAACTCCAATCTGCGTCGGAACCCTCCAGTTTGTATTGGTAACGCAAGACTTCGCCCGGCACAAAACTCAGCGCGACAAAATTTATCTGGAGCTGGTTTCGCTCCGGTTCGATGTCGGGCAAACTTACCTCTGTCTCACCAATCGCTGAGATATTTTTGGGCTCGTTCGCAACGCTCAGACCGGTGATCAGAATAGCCGGCGCTTGTGAGATCTCCTCATTAGTCGGCGCAAAACGGGACAGACCGCGATGCGTGCCAAACCACAGCGTTCCCTTACTGTCCCTGAATGCGGCGACGATGTTCCCGGGAGCTAAGCCATCAGCGATTGTGAAGTGCTTGAAGCGCCCAGTCTCTGGATCGAGTTGATCAACCCCGTGCCCCGTCGAGATATACATGCGTCCCTGCAAATCCTCGGTTATCACATCGGTGCTGTTGCTCGATAGTCCTTCCGCTGTCGTGTAACTGGTGAAGACCGGTCGCTCAGCCGTCGGATCGTCCAGGCGAATCACTCCGCTTCGCGACGACGCGAGCCAGAGCCGGCCCTTGTGATCAGAATAGATGTTCATGATCGCGCCCGGTGGCAACCCACTGCTCGCTGTGAAGAAAGTAAATCTCCCATCGCGGTAGCGGGCTATACCGGTGCTGAATCCCACCCAGATGTTACCGGCGCGATCTTCACCGAATGAGCGCGCGAACTCGCCGTCGACTGAAGGCAGATTCGGCGCGTTGGCCAGAGTGGTAAGAGTTTGACTGGCCCGATCCCAGCGGGCGAGACCAAACGCTGAGGCCCACACATTGCCACCGGAGTCAGCGAAAACTCGAAACAGTTGTTGAGCTGCCAGTCCGTCCTTTGTCGTATAAACGGCGAGCGGTCGCGCCGTCTCGATTTGCTCGAAACTATCAGACGAAGGGAATCGGTAAAGCCCCGCGCCGCTGCCGACCCACCATTCGCCGTCGATTGTCTGCACCACGATTTGCTCCGCCACCCAACCAAAGTCAAAGGAGCCACCTGGTTTGAACCATTCGAAGCGCTGGCCGTCGAAACGACCAAACCGCGTGAAGAAGGCATCTGGACTCGGGTGCAGCAGGTTCAGGCTCTGGCCATCGAAAGCGCCATCCCGCTGGTCTCCGAGGACTGACCCCCTAAAACAGACGCCGCCGCCCGCATCCTCAAAAATCGAATTGACCGACACCAGACCGTCCTGCTCGCCATAAGTAACGAAGCCATTGCGCGCCAGCTTCATTGCTCCGGCGGCGATTGTGCCCAGCCAGAGGTTGCCGCCTGTATCTTCATTGAGTGCCGTGATCTCCTGGAAGCTCAATCCATTACGGCGTGTGTACGTGTGAAACCGGCGGCCTTGTCCGTCGCCGTTGGGGAAAAACTCTACGAGTCCTTTGTTGGTCGCCAGCCAGAACCTGTGGTCGGATGTCTCAAACAGCTGGAAGACCCAGTCGGTCTGCAAACCATTCTGCTCGTTGAAGACTTCTGCGACAACTTGCGGTGTGTGCTCCTCTTGCGCGGCAAAGCGAAAGAAACCTCCGAGTCTGGTACCTGCCCACACGCGTCCCTGGTGATCTAGGAGGAGGTCATGGATGTTGTTGTCCGGCAGCCCTTCGCTTTTGGTAAATTGCTCAGTCCTGCCATCCGGCTGGCGGCGGAACACGCCACTAAACGAGGCCAGCCATAAGGAACCTCGGTGGTCTTCGAGCAAGTCCAAAACCGCAACCCGCTTCGCCGGCCCGCCGTTACCAATGTCAACCGGAACCAACTCGAAGCGTTCGCCGTGCCGCGCGAGACGATAGAGGTGCTTCAGCGTCCCGCAGTAGATCGTGCCGTCGCGAGCTTCGATCAGCACCGTGAAGACCCGGGCATTTCGATCATCGTCCTCGGATACGATGACCGTGAACATCGGCGGCGCTCCTTGCTTCGCCTCGTTCGCGTAAGCAAGACGGCTCATGGGCGTACCCTTGGGATCAAAACGGACGAGGCCGGAGTTTGTTGCTACCCAGATCTCGCCAACACGCGTTTCCAGAAAGTCATTTACCCTGCGGTCCGGCAGTCCCTGCTCAACGCCGTAGTTGGTGAAGCCGTAGCCGTCGAACCTCGATAATCCTTCGGCGGTACAGAACCAGATGAAACCGCGTGAGTCGCGTACGATTCTGTTGATTTCGTTGTGGGCCAGCCCGTCGGCTGTGGTGTAGGACTTGAGTGGAAGTCGTTCAGCAATCGCGGACTGGAACACCACGAATAGCAGTGCCATGCAGCAGGCAACCCGAAGAAATAGGTTTCTTCTGAAAGACGCGTCGGTACGCATGCACTCGGTCCCTCACGGCTGGCAGGAGATAAGGAGATCTTCCGGGCGGCGTCAGTTTACACTTAACCGCGGCAGGACAGTCAGGGTTCGGACGCGCTACTGCGAATCTGTATGAGACTCGGCCGGAGGGCAACGGAAGGCGCGGAACTTCGGCGGTCACACTCTACATGGCTTCTGCTGAGGCCTGGCAGCCATCGGTGTATTGCCAGCGCGGGACTATTTCCTGTACCTGCACAATAATCTCTGGCAGATTCTCTCGAGTGTAGATCGGGAGGTCTCCTATGAACGCGTCCATGCCCGACTGCTTCCGCCAGAGAGAAAACCTGTTTCGTTCATCGTTTCGTTCATCTTTTCCTTCATCTGTGAGCTCAGAAAGATAAATCGCCGAACAGTGAGCCAGAGCCCGACGTGCCGATCTTTTTATCGTCCCGCCGCAGGCCCGGGAAACCATTATTGCAAAATCCGCCTGAATGAAATCCAGAATGCTGTTGCCTTCAATAAAAACTCCAGCCGCGGTAAC
>JAMQPI010000205.1 GCA_023717565.1 Pyrinomonadaceae bacterium
ACAAGAGGCCGAACGTCTGCAGCGGTTGCTGAACGTGACTCGCGTTTTGACCTGGGAAGCACGTTTTTCCACCTCACGCTTCACCTCCGTTAGCGAACAAGCTGTAAACATGCTCGGCTATCCAGCTGAAGAGTGGTACCAGCTTGATTTCTTGCCGGTCCATCTTCATCCGGATGATCGCGAGCGCGCGATGGCCGAGTATGTCCAATATTCAAATACTCAGGACAATTTCGAGCTGGAATACCGGATGATTGCCAAAGATGGCCGGGTGGTCTGGCTGCACAACCTGGTCAGCGTGATTCGCGAGCACGGCCGGCCCAAAACAATTCAGGGTTTCTCGATCGACATTACCGAGCGCAAGTTAAATGAAGCTGCGCTTTCGGATCTGAGCGGACGGTTAATCAATGCCCAGGAAGAAGAAAGGCGACGTGTGGCTCGTGAGCTTCATGATGATTTGAATCAGAGGATGGCCCTCTTATCGATCGAGCTGGAGCAGATCGGACAAGTCAACGATTTAACCGAGCTGCATTGTCAACTCGAGAGTTTGCAGATACAGGCCCGCGAAATCTCGGCCGACATTCACCGGCTTTCCTACAAGCTGCATCCTGCAAAGTTGGATCATCTGGGACTGGCGGCGGCAGTCAAGAGTCTGTGTCAGGAACTCTCCGCGAAAAAGAGCATTGACGTCGAACTTCAGCTAAGCGAATTCCCGACCAATCTGCCCAAGGATTTGACGCTATGTGTCTTTCGAATTGCTCAGGAGGCACTGGGCAATTGCGTCAGACACAGTGGCGCCGACAAGGTGCGACTGACGCTTGGGACGAATAGCAACGAAATTCAACTGTCAGTGTCAGACGACGGCTGCGGCTTCAAGATGGATTCAGAAATAATGAAGAAGGGGCTTGGCTTTACGAGTATGCGAGAGCGCCTGCGAATTGTCGGCGGAGAGATGCAAGTTCATTCGCAACCTATGCACGGGACCTTGATTGAGGTTTCCGTTCCCCTGGGACGAGGTGAAACAGCGTTTCTTAGCAGACCAAATGACTTGTCTCGGGGCTTACATCTCGCGCAACTCTAAGTGAAAGGCAATAAGGTTTCTAAATCGATTGGAGGTCTTTATGTTAGGTACACGCGTTATCCTCGCAGACGATCACACCATGATCTTGGAAGCACTCAAACGTTTACTCGAGCCTGAATTTGAAGTGGTGGGCACTTTCGGTGATGGCCGGGCGCTGGTTGACGGAGCGCCTCAGCTAAAACCAGATGTAATAGTGCTGGACATCGGCATGCCATTAATGAACGGCTTGAACGCCGGCCAGCGGCTCAAGCAGTTGATGCCGGCAGTGAAGCTGATTTATCTCACGATGAACCACGACCAGGATATGGTTGGCGAAGCCTTTCGCGTTGGAGCTAATGGTTATCTGCTGAAGAACTCCGGGGCCTCGGAATTAGTCAATGCCATTCGTCAGGTTGCTCGCGGCGGGTCTTACGTCACGCCGCTCCTGGGGGAAGATGTGGTTGGTTCGCTAACTCATCATTTCAAGAAGTTGAAAAGTACCAATCACTTGACCATACGTCAGAAGGAGGTGCTCCAACTGCTGGCCGAAGGCCGCTCAATGAAAGAGGCGGGGTTCATCCTTAACGTGTCTCACCGGACCGTGGCCTTTCACAAGTACACCATGATGGAGCATCTGAACATTAAGACCAGCGCGGAACTTGTGCAGTATGCGATGAATAGTCACCTTGTGGCAGCTGAAGCGCATTAGACCTGGCGGCCAAAAAAGCTCCGCCGAACTATCAAAACGAATCCCAGACTGGCCCTGGATTGAAGCCTCATTCTGATTCTGACGTTATTCGCACTGAGTCTCTTTAACTGAGTGGCCGGATCCGTGGATACGTCGAGCGGAACCCTCCTTTATTGCAGATTTTGAACATTCTGTTCTTCCCTAGCAGTTTTACCAGTACCTTCTTCAGGGAGCTCCTTCCAATATGATGAGTGGAAATCTCCAGTTCCGAGTGGCTCGGACTGGGCCAAAGGGAACGGCGGACAAGGCTGATGCGGAAAGTGAGAGAATTCGTCAAGCGAGCTCGAATTCTGCTGGCAGATGATCATGATCAGATGCGTCGTCGGATACAGCGCCACCTGGAACCTGAATTCGAAGTACTCGATACCTTCGGAAATGGACTCGCGTTACTGGAAGCGGCGTCAAGACTAGAGCCCGATGTTTGCGTGTTGGACATCTCAATGCCGGTTCTCAATGGCCTCGAGACGGCGACTCGATTAAAGCAATCCGGTTCAACGGCGAAAATAGTATTCCTGGCAGTTGTTGACGATCCGGACTACGTGCAGGCGGCTATTAAAATTGGGGCATCAGGTTACGTGGTCAAGCGGCGAATGTTGTCGGAGCTCCGACCGGCAATCAACGAGGCATTAGCTGGACGGGTATTTGTCTCTTCATCCATAGATCTTGGTGCCGCGCCCGAGCAGAATGGGGACGGCCCGCAAGTGGATTCTTGAGCAAAGAGAGTTGCAAATTTCACTTCAGTGAAGCCACCTTTACGCGGTCAAGATCGGAGAAAGCTTTTCGGCAATTCCAGTAGCTAACTTAGAGGCATTCGAAGGTTACTGGTCAAGATTCGTCACTGGGCCGATCGGCGCTTTACGGCTCAATGACCCAACTCCGAGTCTTAAGAAAGTTTTGATGATGAAGAGAGACAGTGAGGTTGAGCAGGAGGTGCTCAGGAGTCTCACGCTGGATCCGGCAATATCATCTCGCGAAATCTGCGTGACATCTCACTGCGGCGTTGTCACGCTCAGTGGTACCGTGCTGAGTGATCGCGAAAGCTCAGCAATTGAACACGCAAGCCGACGGTCACCAGGGGTCTGCGAGGTGGTCAACAAGATTGAAGTTAGGGGAGATAGACAGCTAATTCCCAAGCATTCATTGACCGCTACCACACCAGCCCATTCCCACACCGCAGCAGTGACACCCCATCCAGCGCCAGACAGGCGACCTACGCCACCCACTGACCGCCAGTCGAAGGCCCTCGGAACGAAGCGCCGAGCAGCGAAGGAAGCTGTGACAGTCTCACCGCCCAACCCCACTCAATATGAGCAACTCGCAAGATCTGGTAGACCTTCTCAATGAAGTTGCAGGCCAGTCCCGCTCCTGCAAGCTTAGGCACTAAGCTCGAGGGGGGCAAGCTAGTTGTTTCGTAGCGCGACAATCGGGTCCACTCTAGAAGCTCGGCGAGCAGGCAGGTAACAAGCTAATAGCGAAACAAAAGTCAGCAATAGCGAAATACCGGCGAAAGTAATTGGATCAGCGGCACTCACCCCGAAAAGTAAGCTGGCCATAACGCGTGTCAAGGCAAAGGCGGCACTAATACCAATAACGACCCCGACGGCCGCGAGCGTCGCCCCTTCACGCAGGACCATCTTCATCACATCGAAGGCTCGCGCGCCCATAGCCATGCGAATGCCGATTTCCTGCGTACGCTGCGCTACGATGTAAGCCATCACCCCATAAATTCCCACCGCTGCAAGGACAGCAGCTAACACCGCGAAGATCACCAGCAGTGACATGATCAAACGGCGCTGCGCGAGCGAGGCGGAAACAATCTCGTCCATCGTCTGCACTTGCGAGATCGGAATGTCTTTGTCCAAAGAACGCAACCGGCCGCGAATTCCTGGTACCAGACTTTTGGGATCGCCGCTGGTGCGAGCCACGAGAAAGACGTTTCGCAGGGCGTTAGGATAAGGGTTCTGGACCATGGGGACATAAAGCGTGGGATTGGCCTCTGCATCCAGTCCAGCAAACTTCATGTCGCCGACGACGCCAATGATCTCGCGCCACCGGTTAGGGTCCGGAAAAATCTGAATGCGTTGGCCGAGTGCATGTCCTTCCGGAAAAAACCGCTCGGCCAACAACTTATCGATGATGATGACGTCTGGGGCATCTTTCATCTCCCGTTCGGTGAAGTCGCGACCCTCAAGTAGAGGAATCCCCATACTTTTGAAATAGTCCTGCGTCACTGCCCGGTAATCGCTGTTGGGCGCATTCTCCGGTGGCACCGGCTTGCTTTGAATTGTAAAGTTCGTCGTGGCAATGTAACCGAGCAGCGGCAAGCGGATTACGGCTGCGGCTGAATCGACACCCGGCAGCGTCCGGACGTCAGTGAGTAAGCGATCATAAAAGGCCGCTTGCCTGGTCACGTCCGGGTAACCTGCTGACGGCAATCCTATGCCGATCGTCATCACCCCTTTCGAATTGAAGCCCGGAGCCACGCTATTGAGCGAAAGGAAACTGCGAATCATCAGTCCGGCAGCGACCAGCAATACCATTGCGATAGCCACTTCCGATACGACCAGCATGCTGAGCAGTCGCTGGTGTACGACGCTTCCTGTAGTTCCCCTTCTTCCTTCTCGCAACGCCTCAGTAGTTTGTTTACCAGAAGATCTGAGCGCCGGTACCAGGCCAAACATGACGCCGGTTATCAGCGAGATGATCGCTGTGAAGCCCAACACTCGAAGATTAATTCCAATCTCGGCGACGCGCGGGATGCTATTGGCGCTGATGGTTGTCAACGCAGGCACTCCGACCACGGCCAGCAGCAATCCCAGTGCTCCCCCGATCACGCTCAGAAGAAGGCTTTCAATGATCATTTGTCGCACCAACTGGATGCGAGCTGCACCGAGCGCCGCGCGGATAGCAAATTCGGTACGCCGCGCGGAAGCTCGCGCCAGAAGGAGGTTAGCGAAGTTGGCGCAGGCGATTAGCAGTACACAGCCAACAGCTACCAAGAGGACTATCAGCGCCGGCCGCACCGGACCCACTACCTGCTCGTGCAAAGAGTGCACGTTATAACCACCACCCGTGTTCTCCTGCGGGTATTGCTGGGCCAGGCGGGCGGCGATAGTGTCTAGTTCGGCGCGTGCCTGCGGCAGTGACACTCCGGGCTTTAGCCTGCCAATCATTCGCAGGAAGGCCTGCCCGCGCAGGATCTCCTTTGGCTGAAGGACGAGAGGCACATATAGACTTGTCTCTACCGCCGGGTAATAGATTCCTTTAGGCAACACTCCAATAATCGTGTAGGTCTTGCCGTCGACATTGGTCGACTTACCGATCAGATTTGGATCAGCCCCAAAACGTTGCTGCCAGAGACCATGACCAATTATGACGACTGGCGCGGCACCCGGTTGATCCTCGGAACTCAAAAAATCCCCACCGATGAGGGGCTTCACTTTAAGCACTGAGAACAGGTTGGCAGAGACACGGGCACCGCTGGCTCGCTCCGGTTGATCCCCGTCCGTGAGGATGAATGGTTGAGATCTGACCGCTGCGATTTGCTCGAAGACCTGATTCTGTTCTTTTAGATCCTGTAGGTTAGGCACTGACTCCGGAAGTTGGTCAGTCCTGGTTGCCAGAGTGGTCCTCGAGATGACCGCTAACTCTTCTACGTTCCCATAAGGTAAGGGGGCCAGTAACACCGCATTGACGACGCTGAAGATCGCGGTATTAACTCCAATGCCGAGCGCCAAAGTGGCAATCGCCACCGTCGCAAAGAGTTTGCGTTTGAATAAAACTCTACCGGCAAAACGAATATCCTGTAACAAATTCTCAATCATAGTTCGCCCTTCCTTAACTGAGCTTCTTCCACCGCAAATGATTAACGCTCAAATGCACGAGTGCTAGCTTACGAGCAACGCCGGAGACTTGCTTTCCTGCGGTGCCTAACAACCGATAGGTTTGGCTTCTCAACGCCCTGGAGCCTTTCAGCAAGTGCCGACGCAACCTGTTCCGAGAGCGCATCCTGAAGCGCAAAGAGACTGGTAAATTCGACATCAAATTTTTCGGCCCACAGCATCGTTCCTTCACGCGCAAGAATGAGCTGGACCGACACTCTCAATTGTTCGCCATCCCGCTGATACAATCCGTCGAGTAGTGCGTCGACCTCCAAATCGCTGGGTGCGAGCCAGAAATTCTGAGACGGTCCCACCAACCGCAACATGGTGGCGGTGGGCATAACCTTGACTAATTTTAGGCTGCAGAGTTTTGTAATGAGCGCGTCCGCAATTCCAACCCCGAGGGAAGGATCCAGCTCGTTTGGGGAAAGGGGTTTGAGAGGGAGCACTGCGATACAGTTAATCTTCTGACCGCCGCCGACGGGCGCTTTGCGGACAGCCAGGGCCCCCGCAGACTCCCTGACATAGGGAGCAAAGCGGTAACCAACACCTGGTATCGTTATTATGAACTTATGCTCATTTTTCTGTTCCCCCAGGATACGCCTTAGTAGAAATATGTTTTGGGCAAGATTTCCCTCTTCAACGAAGCAGCCGGGCCAGACCGTGCTCATCATTTCGTCCTTGCTTACAACTCTGCCCCCACTCCGGACCAGGCCAAGGAGAATTTCAAAGGCCTTGGGAGTCACACGAACTGGCTGGCCTTCGTGCAAGAGAAGGCGTCTCCTTACATCGACTTGAAAGGAATCAAACTCGTAGAAATTGTTTGCCGGGTCGTTCATCAT
>JAMQPI010000219.1 GCA_023717565.1 Pyrinomonadaceae bacterium
CCTTTGCCACTGCTGGAGAGCATCAAGTTGACCATCTGGACCTGTCCGGCATATTTGCGATAGGCAAGCCATTGCAGGCGTCTGATACCGTCGGGCTTCTCGGGGTTTGATTCACGAAACTGAACACCCTTCAGTCCGTCAAGCTCGACCCACTTCAATTCATCCACTTCACCGTTCTTTGCGCGAGTCTTCGCTCCGTCATAGAAAGCCTTGATGCTAATCTCGGTGGGGAAGCTCTCATCCATAGGAGAAATGCTCACGATCAAGTTGGCGGCATCAAATGAACCGGGTGAACGCCACAACAATTGTTTGGACTCCTCAGAGGACTTCGACCAATTCGCCGGGACTGTCCAGGACATCCCCTGAGCGTCCCAACTGACCGTCTGGCCACCCGAGATTGCCGCGGTCTGCGCGGCGGTTGGTACCGGTCGTTCGGCCTGAGCATCGTCGCTGGCGGTCGCAGATGAATTGTTTGAGTCGTTGGAATTACTGGTTCCTTTTTTCAGTTTACTCGTCAGCCCGCAAAGCGATAGGGCAATCCCCAAAACAAGCATGAGTGGAATATGTTTCATTGTTTGAACCTACAAAAAGGAATGTTAAAACAGTCCGCTTCTAGTCTAAAACGGGATCTATGTCAATGACGAGGGCCGAAGTACGGTCCCTCATTCCTCGCGCTCGAGCCAATAGCGGATCCGCTTTCGTTGGAGGCCGGTAGTTCACGCTTTAGCTTGTCCGCACCGCTAGTAGCAACCTAAAGGCTGAACTCTGAACTTCCGGGCTCCAGCGAAGGAGGAACCCGCTGCTGGCCACTATTTGCCGGCTGGCCCATGCATGGTATCCTACGGCTTCCCTTTCACCCCCTCTTATTAATTGCCGTACGGCGCTTAATTTCCGGAGATCTCTCTCATGAACACATCGCTCAAACCATCGGTACTAATTTGTCTCGTTATTGCAGTCGCTTTGATCGCGTTGGGCAGCGCCTGTCAGCCAGCGACCAATACCAACGCCAACGCGAACCTGACGGCTAACACAAACTCGACCCCTGCTAATGTCAATGCCAACGTTTCCACGGCGCCAACTACGGGTATCACGACGCGCGAACCCGAACGGTATCGCGCAACGCTGACCCTCAGTGCGGTAACTGAAGGTGGTGAAAAGACTATTGGTATTCCAACTCTATCCGCAGAAATAGCCCGCAATGGTGCTGATCGCCGCGTTTCGTTCAAACTGCCTGACGGCTCGGATTTCATTTACCTGGAAAAGGGCGGTTTGCACATCGCAATTGCTCCAGCCCGTAAGCAGTATGCTGAATTGACGCCCGAAGCTACTGGGTTTCAGCTGCACAAACTCATGACTCCGGGACAACTGGCGTCGCGGCTCGAAAACCTTAAAGGCGTAGAGCGCGTTGGCGAAGAAACGGTAGGCGGGCGCGTCGCCGAGAAGTATCGCTACGCGACTACCAGAAACACCGGTACGCAAGCAGGCCAAGTGAACGCCGAGGCATTCGTTTTTGTCGACAAGGAAACCGGACTGCCACTGCGGGCCGAGCTGTTCACGGGAGCCAGCGGCAGTGTGCAGGGAGTGAAAGGCGCGAGGGTCGTCGCCGAGATGAAAGACATTACGACGACCATCGACGATTCGCTGTTTGAAGTCCCGGCCGGATTCAGTAAAGTGCCGCCTGAGCAGGTCAAACAGCAAATAAACGCGGTGACAAACACGGCGGCCGGGCTGGTTCAGGCGCTGCTTAGTAATATGGCCACACCGGGTGGCTCATCTCCCAGCGCATCACCAGGGGCAGTGTCATCGCCTTCGCCGCATGAATAGGGAGAAAGAATTCTTATGAGATACCTGATCATTCTTCTGCTGGGGTTGATCCTCGGAGCCGGAGCAGCCGTGTGGTGGCTCGGCACACCGCGCGCGAAATCTTTGCCGGGGACGCAGGTGCGAGCTCCCGAAGCCAGCGGCGATCCGGCGGGCACTGTCGTGGTTACTCTGCCAAACGGCTTCGTGCAAAAGTTTCTGGCCACGATTTTCCAGGATCTCGGTGCACCTTCGTTTCAGCTGGGCGAGATAAAGCCGGCAACTAACTCTACCGGCATCGAGCACATCGCTTTCCAGCAAGGTTGTACCAATACCATCACGCTCGCGCCCGAAGGCAGCAACATCAAGACAGAAGTTCAGTTTGCCAACGGTAAGATCACTGCACCGCTGGCGTTCAGCGGCAGCTACAATCTGCTGACCAACTGTATGCAGTTCAAGGGATGGGCGCAGACAAGCATCCAACTCCGTTTCGACGAAGGAAGTCAGACAGTCTTCGGACAAGTAGATGTGGAAGGTGTCAACCTCGAAGGTGTGAACCCGGTTGCGAACAACTTCGTGACCGTATTCGTTCGCAACGCCATCGACCAGCGGGTCAATCCACTTGAGTTGATCAAAGCCGCACAACTACAACTAATGATTCCGGTAAAAGCGAGCAATGGTGCGGTGAAAGCCCGGGTCAAAGACGTACGCGCGGAGATGTTGGAAGGGTCGCTTAAGATGCACATCTCGTATGAGTTCAGCGGTACGCGCGGCCAACAACCTCAGGGGTAATCAGTCTCGGGAATGAGGTGTCGCCCGGATTTCAACTGAAATCCGGGCGGTGTTGCGTTTAAGACGGCCGCTCACAACAGTTGTACCATTCAGCTTCCTCAGACGTTGCGGCTGCAGTGATCGCATCCCAATCAAATCCAGGTAGTTCTTCCTGTCTTTTCAGCAGGATCTCTATTCCTTCCGCCGAGCCAGGCACGACGCATCCGCTCCGCGCGCCGTTAAGCAGCAGGATATAACCTCCCACGAAGGCGCCTTCTGCTGAGACCGACTGTAATTCATCCCAGAGCACTAATTCCCGCTCTCCATCCGAACGGACACAGGTTACTTCTAGAGGAGAAACGTTCACGCTGTATCGGTGTTCTTGCGTATGCCTGACAACCTTACCGGCGACAACTATGAAACAGAAAATGCAGATGAGAGCGATGGGCCAATAATCACTGCGTCTATATGCCTGCTCCAGAATAAGAACGGTCACCACGACAACCAGGACCAGCCCGAACCAAAAGATGGATCGAGAAAGCAATCGATAGTTCATACAAACTCAGCTAAGCCCTCAATTCTACGGATCAGGATACTGAAGACGCGGAACCCTCCTTCATTTCGGTGTCCTGTGGCGTCGAGTTTCCTGCTTCAGCCAGACTTCGCTGGCGTCCGAAGTGCTCGACAATTTCACTGGCGGTCTTTGCTCCTACAAATGGCGATAGCTCTGAAACACTGGCC
>JAMQPI010000284.1 GCA_023717565.1 Pyrinomonadaceae bacterium
GCCACCGCCGTCGCCCGAACCGCCCGAAGCCATGATGTCCGGAGTGATGCGTACTCCTTTCTCGCCGATCACTTTCAGCACTTCAACTAGTGCGACTCCCTGGGCGCCGAGCGCGTTGACCTGTTCACGATAGGCGACGCCTTGCGCTTCACCCATCAAACGGACCTTCTCGGCTTCGGCCTTACCGGTTTGCGAGATGTAGTGGGCCTCGCCCTCACCTTCCGACTTGCGCTGTTCAGCGCGCTTGCCGGCGATCTCAACCCCGACCGTGGCGGCCATCAGGTCCTTCTGGTTATCAGCCTGCGATTTGGTCCTCTCAAACTGAATACGCTTCTCTTCGGACTCGCGCTGGGCGTTATACATGTTCTGGCGCTGCTCGGCGAGAATCTTCTCCGTCTGCGTCTTCATCAGCTCTTCGGGTAGATGAATGTGGCAGATGAGTACATTAACCACGTCGACGTGATACTTCAGCAGGTGCGCTCGCACCCGAGCTTCTGCGCGTTCCTGCTCTTCATGACGGTTTTGCAGGTAGGCCATTGCCGATGACTCGGACGCCTGGTTGCGAAAGATCGAATCGATTAAGGGATGCATCACGTTTTGAATCAATCGGTCGATGCCGCCGATCTTCGCCACCATGAATGGTGCATCTTCAGGTTTAACGCGAAAGACCACCCTCACTTCCAACTGCATCGTGAAACCGTCTTTTGAGATCACCTCAAATGGGTTAAAGGTGTTGGCAACCTCGCCCGAGGTCCATTCGACAGTCAGGTTCGTGGTCGGAATAATAATGGGACTAATTGCCAGCGTGTTTACGTAGTAGCGCCCGGGACCGACGACCGTTTCCTGTATGCCGCGATAGCCTTCGGGCACGACATAGGCTTCGTGTGCGCCCTCATCGAGCCGGCGGTCCGCGGGATCGCCGCTCATCAGTTCGTTCTTGATCTCTTCCGCGGTGCGCTTGTCGTTAAGTTTGTCGAGTCGAGCCACGGTGTCCTCAGCTTGCTCTTGCTCCTCGCGCTCCATTCTCTGGCGTACTTTCGCGGCCATCTGACGGCGAATGTCCTCTGAGGGGTCTTTACCCGTGTTGGAGACTATGACCGCAACTTCACCCGGCTTCACTTCCTTGGCGCTTTCGGGAATCACTTTGAAAAGCTGCGGGTTAACGTAGTAAGTGCCGGGCAGGAGGATGTCTTTTTGCGGACCGCGTTGCCCTTTACCGTCAATGAACTCATGGCCGTCCTGGAAGTTGTCGTGACCGGCAACCGACTCGGCTACATAATCGCCGGGATTCAACGGCGAACCATCCAATGCTTCTACCAGACCGATCTGGTTTTCATTGATCACCGTAGCGTCAAAGAGCCGGACAGCGAACAGCCCCGGCTTAACGTCCTGTGCGCCGTCAAAGGAGACAGACTGCGTCAGGATGCGATAGGTGCCTGGCGTCAAAATGTCGACTTGCGGACCACGCTGTCCGCCGGAGGAAGCAAACAGCTCGGCATTCTGAAAGCTGAGATGCCCGGTGATGGCTTTACCGAGCAACCTGCCGGGATCGAGCGGCGCTCCGTCAGCGGCCATAATGACGCCGACCTTGCCCTGCGGAATTACCGTCGTCTTAGCAACTGAGACGCGGAACAGATACGGATGAATGGGCCACAACCCCGGTGGCAGAGTCCGCAACTGAATGCCTTTCACGCCGCCTTGCTTGATGAACGCGATCGGATCCTGGAAGTTATTGTGTGCATTCTGGGCTCGGTCAGGAGCGAAGATTTTGCCGGGCGGCATCGGTTCGCCGTCTATTGCTTCGACCACCCCAAGTTCATCTGCGCCAATCTCAATTAGCGGCACTTTTCGTTCGACTCGCTCAAAGGGATACCTGATCAAATGAAGTCCTGGCTTGAGCACA
>JAMQPI010000300.1 GCA_023717565.1 Pyrinomonadaceae bacterium
ATCGTTAAGGTCGCCGCGCGCCTCAGACCGCACATACGACAGGAAGATGTTGCGTCCTTCCTGGAAGCGAAATCGGGCCGTGGACTGAAACTCACGATAACGGGATCGTCCCGTGTTGTCCAATATGAGCGTGCCATCGGCAGAACTCGGGGCCAGACTGACTGGTTCCACGAAGAAGTCGCGGCGCGTGTGCCGTTCCTCATATCCTACACGCAACAGCAGGCGCTCAGTGATCTGGTGATCGATCTGAACGTTAGCTGCGAGGCTGTATGGGTTCCGCAGTCCGACGTTCGGCGAGGTATTCCGAAACAGCCGGGGTCCATCAACAGCCGTCACGCCGTCAGATGCAAACGTGGTGACGAGTTGGCTCTGATACTGTTCAAATGCGCCGACGTTCAGCGGAATCTTGTCATAGAAGAGACCGACACCGCCGCGGACAACCGTGCGCTCGGACGATGTCGGCAAGAAGGCGAAACCGAACCGGGGAGCGAAGTTGTTCCGGCCGCCGATCTGATCCCGATCAAAACGCAACCCCAGGTCGAACGTTACTCGTCCATTGAGAGACCATTTGTTCTGCACAAAAGCCGAATATTCGTTTTGACGCAGTTGGAGTGCGCCGTCGCCGACGAACTCGATTAGTTGACTGAGGGTGCCATTGGCACGAACTACCTGGACCGGATGGGTGATGTCACTACCCGCGAAGTTGGTGTGGCTATAGTTGAGGCCGGCGACAAGTCCATGTGAACCGCGCCAACGCCGGGGCGCAAAATGGTAGACCTCTAGCCACTCGTATCGCCGGCTTTCTCGATGCTGGCGGTCGAACCAGCCGCCGAAATTTCTCTCGGGAGTGATCTGGTAAGGGACCGCGCTATTGCCGAAGATATCTGCGTCAAACTGCTTGACGCTGAAACTTGATTGCAGGAGGGCGCCGGATTTGAAGGCAGCTTGTTCGTTGAGCGCCAGGAACCAGCCGCGCTGATGAAAGTTTGCCGTGGTGTCAGCCGGGTTGAAAGTGTTGAGGTTGAAAAACTCCAGTTTCTGCGGGAATACCGAAAAGCTGAATGTAAATCGGTGGATCGGGTTTATCACATAATCGACGCGCGAAAACGAATCGAAGCTTTCGCGTTGTATGTCCCGCTGCCTTTCTTCGAGGGTTTCCAGACTGGGGACGTTCGTCCGGACGAACCGGTATTCCAGACTCTGGAAAAAGAAGAGCTTGTTCTTTGAGATCGGCCCACCGACTGCAATCCGTGGCGTGACAGCCCCTATTCCAAATAGTTTGCCGTCACGCCAACGCGGGCGCGGGAGGACTCCGCTCACCAGATATCGCCAGTCGTTAGTGCCGGCGCGGGTCTCAATCGCGGTGACGGCGCCGGTAAACTTTCCATACTCCGCGGAGTAGGGATTTGAGTAGACCTGAACGGTCTCAACGGCTTCGAGCGGTAACTCGATGGCTGGACTACCTGTCACAGGATCAGTCACGTTCAGACTCGAGACCAGGATCCCACTCTGGTTCGGGCGGGTGCCTTTAATATTGAGTGTACCGTCGGGGCCGCGCACGACGCCGGGCAACAGCGGCAAGGCGTCCTGGAACTTCTGATCGACTAATGGTGCGTCGCGCAGCGTGGTGCTGGTGATCACGCCCGGCGTGGTGGATTCAGTCTTGCCGGCATCCGTCTTGTCTTCAGTAACTGTGACCGTCTCGGTGAGGGCCACGGGCTGCAGCAGGAGATTCAGCTCCACCGTAGCATCGATCTGCACAATGGCCTTCTGTTCGTATTTCTTGAATCCCTGCAACTCCACTGAAACGGCATAGTCGCCAGCGGTTAGCCCGGTAAAGTTGTAGCGACCTTCGTCGTCGCTAATGGTTTGCAGCTTCTTGTCAGCCAGGCGCTCGCCGCCCAGATTCACGACGACGCCAGGGAGCGGTCTGCGCTTGTCGGTGATATCGGCCACGACCTGCCCCTTGATACCACCGGCCTGAGCCACACGAGTTTCACGCGCCATCGGCTGGGTTCCGGCGACGCTCAAGATCATGATCGAGGTCACTGCGCAGATGGTAGCAGCGAGATGGGAGGAAGGTTTTTGCCGGGAAATACTACGGTTAAGACTGCTGAAATGCATGAACTTCAACTCCCCCCTCGTCCACCTCTCGTTGGTCTAAATCTAGTGTGTGTGATTGGCAGTCGCAACAACAATCAACTCCCCGGGATACTTCGAGCCGTACGGGCTCCTGTCATAATCTGCGTAAACTGCCTCTACGACGAAACCGCATCGCGCGAGTAGGTGTTCTGCTTCAAACTTGAACAGGTATCTCAGAGGAAATTGGTGCACCAACCGCTCTTCGCGGTGGTCGGGGTGCGTCACGTAATAGATCAATTTATTATGCGTGATTTGATTGAAGTAATCCCTCCAGACGATACGGGCACGACGCACTACTCCTCGACCGTCTGCGGTGGTGAACTCCGGCTCCTCGCCGTGTTCCTGCAAATACCGCTCGTCGGCAAGGAGCACCAGAGATGGGTTAAAGATATCCAGAACCAGTTTTCCTCCAGGCGCCAAATGCTTGCGAATGTTCTGCAGGCAGGACATCTGGCCCTCAACCGTTAGCAGATGCTGGAATGGTCGAAAGGGAATGGTGACGAGGCTGAACTCTTGACGCAGCTCAAAGTCACGCATGTCGCCCTGAGCTAACCGTACTCTCGATTGCACATCATTCGGCTCGCTCAACAATTTCTCTCGACATACCGAGAGCATCAACGGCGAAGAGTCGAGTCCGACAATTTCGATTCCGGACTTAGCGGTGGGAATGAGCACCCGTCCGGTGCCACATCCGAGTTCCAGCACCGGACCGCCAGAGTGCCGCGCCATTTCTACGAAGAAACCTACGTCCTGACGTTCGCGATAAGGCACAACCGAGTCGTAGTAATCGGCGATGAAAGGACCGTCGTCATAACCTCCTGAGCTATCCATTCGTATCTCCGGTAGGTAGGGTAAGTCGTCAAGATTCGAGACTGGCCTCCATCGTAATTTCGGCCTTCAATAGTTTGGATACTGGACATCCGGCCTTCGCGTTGTTCGCCGCCGTCTCAAACGCCTGGGTATCTGCGCCGGGCACCTTTGCCTTGACGCTCAAATGAACTGAAGTGATCGCGAAACCTGCGTCGGTCTTCTCCAGTTTGACGCTGGCGCTGGTATGGATACTCTCCGCAGTTAACCCAGCCTGCCCCAATTGCCCCGAGAGGGCCATCGAGAAGCAGCCTGCATGCGCCGCCGCAATCAACTCTTCGGGATTGGTGCCCACCCCGTCTTCAAACCGCGTGCTGAAAGAGTACTGCGTATCCGCAAGAACTCCACTATCAGTCGAGATGGTTCCCTTTCCATCCTTGAGTCCACCCTTCCAGACGGCTGATGCGTTACGTTTCATTTTTCCTCCTGTACGAACCTGTTTTGGCTAAGACTTACGCAATAGTTACCGAAAAACATGCGGAAAGTTTCTCAGCAGAAACTTTGAGTGATTAAAAGTCGTGCGAAGCGGATCCGAGAGTTACAGGCGAAAGCGCTGCCGGAATTCACCGCTGGTAATGAAAGCCTTGACCATCTCAGCCGCCACATAGTCACCGCCGAAGTTGTTCAGCTTCGTGAGCCAGAAATCATAACCTGAGAAATCTGTGTCCGGAGCAGCATTCGGGTTGCGCCGGAGGTAGCCGACGTACTGCATATAAACAAAAGCGCGATTAAATTCTCGCCTATGGAAGTCGGCGTCTTCGGCTACCGCACGAACGATCTCCGCGCGTGAAAGACCGGATGCGACAAGCGCGTCGCGTTCGCCTGGAGAGAGCGATCCTCCAGAATTGACGTTCAGCATTTCTACAAATTGAGTCAATGGCATTGAGATTGGGTAGCTGTTAAGGAACTCCGGACGCTGGACAAAACCACCGAAGAACGCCACGGTGTTGGCTTCGAGCAGTGCCTCCCAGCCGACCTGATTAACTACTACGCCTCGACCAATTTGCTGCGTGTCAGCGAGGAACCGGCCTTTATCGAGCGCCGGACCGGAATCAAAGGCCGCCTGGTGCGCCCGGTAGACGAGAAACCCCGTCTCCTGAAACTCGATCGAGATGAAGAAGGCCGCCGAGACGTGGATGCGTTTGACCTCGATGCAAGCCGGATCAGTGCCGCAACTAGTAATTTCGTTGGTCCAGAACGCTAGCCCCGGCGCATCGGGTTCGCGGTTTAAGAAGTCGCCATAGTGCTGCCTGACATAGAAGCGGGCGTCATCCACAATGTTGTTGACCGACAAGCAGGTCGAGAGCGCGCGGCTCACGTTGAGGCGTCCGCCGCTCGTCGTCTTGTCGGTGAGCGCTCCTACCGGATCGGTGTTGGTGATGAGCACGCCCT
Organism: Pyrinomonadaceae bacterium; assembly: GCA_023717565.1. GTDB lineage: Bacteria > Acidobacteriota > Blastocatellia > Pyrinomonadales > Pyrinomonadaceae > PSRF01. Next base: position 4,402 of record JAMQPI010000300.1, read on the forward strand.
TGAGGCCGGCAGCGGTCAGGTTGCAGCGCGAGAGCAGCAAGGCGGCCGCGCCTGCCACGTGCGGCGCCGCCATCGACGTCCCGTTGAGAAAACCATAAGTCCCGCTGCGGAGGGTCGAGAAGACGTTCGCGCCGGGCGCTCCCAGGTGCACACTCGTTTTGCCGTAATTCGAAAACCCGGCGAGGTTGTCGGCACTGTCAGTGGCGGCGACAGTGAGAATCCCCGGCTCCTTATAGCTCCCGGGATAGGTCGGCGTTAGGTCGTTGTCGTGAGATATGAAGTCGTTGTTGGTGCCATTCCCGGCGATGGCAACGAAGAGCATGCCATTGTCCTGCGCCCGCCGAATCTCATCGAGCACCGCCTGGCTGGGCCCGCTCATCCACCAACTGTTGTTGATGATTTGCACATTCGCCCCTCCCGCCGCACCAAATACCTGTCTGACCTGGATCGCAAATTCTATGGCCTTGATCGCGTTTGATAGAAAGCCGCCGTTGTTGCTGCCGAGCCACTTGACGGCCATGAGCTTGGCGTTCCAGTTGACACCAGCGACGCCCTGATTGTTATTGCCAACCGCGCCGATGATCCCCGCGACGTGAGAACCGTGATTGTTATCATCGAGTGGATCGCAATTGTTGTTGATGGCGTTAAAGCCGTGCGAGCCCGCACCGCAATTGATGGTTTGGCCGGCGATGTTGACGGAGAAGGCCGCTGGTGCCGACCAGACGTTGGCCGTGAGATCCGGATGGTTGAAATCGACGCCTGAGTCGGCAATGGCGATCACGACAGAGTCGAGCCCGGTCGTTGTATCCCATGCCTGTTCAGCTCCGATTTTTCTCATCCCATAGACCTGACCGTAGGCCGTGTCGTTCGGAATAGCTCCGCCGTAGGCGAGGTAATCCGGCTCGGCGTAAATCACATCCGGTCTTCTCGAGAGCTGTGCGAGCAAGGTCTTCGTGTCCTTGCTTGATGAGTGAAGGAGTTGTACACCAGATCCCCCCAGCACAACGTTGAGATCGAGATCGAGGTCCTTCACAATTTGGGCCCTTGAAGCTGCGGTTCCGCCGCTACGAAATTTAACCAGCACTTGTCCGGCAGCGGCTTGATGTCCGTTCACCAATTCCAAGCGCAACTGATCTTCCTGGGCAGTTGATTTGAAGCCGGCATTGGGTTGACCTTGAGGGTCTTTTGAATAATCGAAGGCCTCCCGGTTACCAGCAGGCGCGGAGGCCACGCGAGTCCCTTCATAGCCCCCGCACCAGAGGACTGCGAACGAAAGGATCATGATGCCGGCCAGCAGTAAGCGAAATTGTGATGAAGATGCCGAGCGCTGCAAGCTTGGGTTGGGATTGCGCAACATGAGAAGTTTAGGTCTGGCGTGGGAGGCGATCAGTCAACGCTGAAAAAGCTCCACTAATTTGGTTCTCGACACCAGACTATCCGCAGATTACGCAGATTAGAAGAAGTAGACTGGACAGCCAGGTAGTCGCTTCCTCTTCGTTTTAACTGCCTAAATGTTTCTGTGTAATCTGCGTAATTTGCGGATAGTCCAATCGCTCTACTTGCCTTCGAGCTTTTTCAGCATTTGGGCTCCGCCGCTATTCTTAGGGTTCAGTTCCAAAGATTTCTTGTAGTTCGCGATCGCCAGTTCTTTGTCCCCATTGGTCATGTAGGCCTCGCCCAGGCTGTCGTACACGTTCCATGCGTCAGGGTAGAGCTCGACGTTAACTTTGAAGATCGCGATCGCGTCCGCCAGTTTGTTCTGCCGCATCAGGATGTAACCCAGGTTGTTCAAACGACCCTCCGCGACTACGTTGGCATTGGGACTCTCTTTCTTGATTCGCCGGTAAGCTTCAATCGCTTCAGCGGCTTTCCCGGTCATTAACATCTCGAACGGAATCAGCTTGTCATCCGAAATCCTACCGGCCTGACTCTCTCCGTCAGGAAATTGTATGTTGATAGACCCAACCTTCCCGGCCGCGTCTTTGACAAACGTGTACCGAATCTCCTGGTCTCTTCGAATGAAGCTGGTCTCAGACACCGGCAGCAGCTCAACGCGTTGGGCTTCGGTTGCCTGGCCATAGAGCTTTCCCGCGTCTTTGGTAACCGTTAGTACGCGGTCAGGATTTACCTGAAAGCGTCCCAGGTATTCATCGAACTTAGCCGAATCGACGGAGACAATTTCATGGGGTGCCGGCAGAAACTCTTCCCAGCCGTACTCGCGTGCGACGCTACGCAGCACTTCGCGGAGAATCTGGCCGTTGTCGGAATTCGCCATCACCACTGCGCCGTAGCCCTTGTCCTTGTTCATGAGCAATTCCGCTCTAAAGCCCTCGTCTGCGCCGCCGTGCCCAAAGTAGAGGGCGTTGCCATGTTTTTCGATGAAGAAGCCAAGACCAACTTCTTCCATGAAGGGTGTAACCATCTTCGCGGTCGTCTCTTTTGACAACACCTTGTTCGATTGACCCGCGAGCGAGAGTTCCACTTCGATGGCGAACTTGGCCAGGTCCGTCGGAGTCGTCCAAAGCCCCGCCGCCTGCATCTCCGGGTAGACGTGAATCTTGCCCTCAACCAGCTGGCCGTCTGGTCGATGACCAGAGGCGGCCTGTTTTCTCCAGTCAGCGGGCAGCGGCTGACTGTAGGTGCTGTTGGTCATCTTGAGCGGCTTCAACACGGTGTCGTTGGCGATCTGAGGGAACGGTTTCTTTTCGATGTCCATGATTGCCAGTTGGGCGATGGTTGTCCCGCCACCCGAGTATCTGAACTTCGTGCCCGGTTCCATGTCGACACGTACCGGAGCGGTGTTGGCGGGTTCGGAACCGTCCAACACTTGCGGCAGTGTGGGGAGTTTTTCGTTGATGGCGTAGCCAGGAAATCCATGCACGGTAAGACCGCCAGTGTGACTAAGCAGGTTGGCCAGAGTGACTTTTTTCTTCGCGGTGAACTCATTGTCAGGCAGCTTCCAGGAAGTGAGTTTGTTGTTGATGTTCTCGTCAAGAGCGATCTTTCCCTGCTCGACTTTTTTCAGCGCGACCATCGCGGCCACTGGCTTGCTGATCGAGCCTGCCTGAAACAGTGTCTCCAGGATCACCGGTTCCCGAGTCTCAATGTCCTTGACACCGTAGCTGCGTGCCCAATCGATCTGATGATTGTTGATAACGGCGATACTCAGACCGGGAACCTTGTAGTGCTTCATCCGCTCCTCGATGGACCAACTCGGATCGCCCTTAACGAGAACCTCAGGCAGTAGACCCTGCTCCACTCGTTTTATGCGGGACTCAATGCCGGATGTCTCGGGAGTAGACTGCGCCCGACTTACACTGAAACTGGCGCACGGGAAGACGTAAAGGAGTACCAGAAATTTAGCAACAAGGCGTGTCATAAAGACCTCCGTACTAGATATCATCAAAAGGCGAGAACGCAGAACCTTCGTCACCAGGCGCGTCGTCTGGTTTCATCAATACCGGAATAGCGTGGACCTCTCTTTGTTGCCGCAGAGCATACTTTAGAATCCTAAGAGTTCCCGATCCAGTGCCAGAGCGGAAGCCAAACACTGTCCCACAGAGATCTACCATATAACGATTTCGGAACGCTGAGGCATTCTTACGTTTGGGAAGTTGCAGCTCCACTACGCGCTCCATCTGATCCAACAAGGGTTGAAGCCAAGCGGGCTGGCGGGCGCTCGTATAGGGCACCACAATCCAGCAGCCTTCGTTGTGCTCCAACAACCACTCAATGGCCCACTCGTCGATCCCGCGAGCACCGCCGAGTAACCAGGTCCTGCCTTGATGCAAGAGTGACGAAAGATGCTGCTCAAACAGATCCCGAGCAACGGCGCGACTAATGTCTCGAGAACCGGTGATTACTATCGACTTGCTGGCGTTCATAGCAATCAGACCTGTCATGAAGTCAGTACCGTAGCGCAGTAGCGTCGGGTCAACGGTTCCGATCACAAATCTACGGGTGAATGGGTTTCCACCGTTGACCACTTTTAAGCACTGGATTCGAGTTGCGATGGCCGGACCCGACGCTACCGCGCTACGGTACTGACTTCATGACACTCGGTTGCGTTTTCATACAGTGCTCAAGATCGCACTAACCGCTGTGGCGGTGATTGCACTTCACTTCTTAAACACATAGTAAACGACGCCGGCGTGATCATCGGTTAGCAGGAACCCCTCGATCCCAAAACGCAAAACGTCTGCCGGTCGTCCATGCACTACTCTCCCTTCAAGAAAGCCATTGATGAAGTCTTCTGGGTCTAGAGAACGCCGAGCGGTGCCTGGAATGAGAACTACGCGGTAACCGCGATTAAGATTCCGTTTGGTAGAGCCGTGCAGGGCGACCAGAAAAGAATCTTTCAACTCAGCGACACTACTCGAATCAAAGTACTCCAGTCCGAGAGGTGAGCTGTGCGCGTCGAAGGCGGCGTAGGCCGAGGGAACAGTTCTACAGTTCATCTTTTTCCCGCCGGAGTTGAACTTCGGATCAGGAAAGCGTCGGGGTCCGGACTGGAAGCAATAGGGCCAGCCGTAATTCACACCTTCTTTCACCTGATACATAGTGTCCGCTGGTTTGTGATCACCCAGGTGATCAGAGCCCATGTTGGTGGCGAACAATTTGTCCTGCGTCCAGCGAAGGCCAACAGCGTTGCGTAAACCGCGCGCAAAGTGCTTTTGGTTCTTGCCGTCAGGATCCATCTCCAAAATACTGGCGCGCACCTCTTCTTTCTCTTCACAGGCGTTACAACTGCTGCCGACGGACACGTAGATCTTGCCGTTGCCACCGACGACGATGGTACGCGTTAGGTGCCAGCCGCCGTATTTGTAGCTCAACCCGTAATCTGGAAACGTAGCAAGTACGTCGGGCTCACCGCTCGGTTTCAGCTCGCCTTCTTGGTAGCGATAGCGCAGCAAGCGATCGGTCAGCGCCAGGTAAAACCAATTCACCTGTTGCTGGTCAGTATAAAAGGCGACGCTGTTTGGATTGCGCAAACCTGTCAGATAGGGAATTACTTTTCTAAACTGTTTGCGGGCAGGATCAAAGTCATCAAGGATGTAGACTACACCTCTCTTGTTGTCGGTGAGGTTGTACATATCGGTGACAAAGACTCGATTGTCCGGGCTCTTTGCCATGAAGCGCACCCGCTTTAGACCCTGCGCCGCCACGCTGATGTCGAAGCCTTCAGGCAGATTCAGATCAAATGATTTGCCGTTGGCGAGCGAGATGCGATGGGGGACAAGCTTTTGCCCCAATGCAGCTTTCGCAGTGACTGTGTCTGCGTTGAAGAGAACGAGCAAGAGCGAAATGAGTAGGGTTAGGCTTTTTGGCATAAGACCAGGCACGTCGTCGCGTCAGCGACAACGAATGACATTGGACACGCTACTCGCGGCGCTCCTGGCGCAGCGGCATGATGTGGCCGGGCACTTCGGCGCCTGTGACGTTCCGCCACTCTACTTCAAAACTTCCGCGATAGCCGAATAGCGGGCCCCAGGCTTTGTTGTGTACGTTGACCTCAATGCGGAAGCGTCTCGCCTGGTCGTCGTACCATTCGCGCACGTTCGCCACGCCGCTAAAGAGCATCGGAAAAGTGAACCCAACGGCACGCTCGTAGAAGCGCTGGGCGCCTGAACGAAGTCGAAGACCGCCTTCCTCATCCACCGACAGATCGATGTCCACGGCCAGGTGTTCGTGCGAGCCGAGATAGTCGACTATGCAGCCACGCGCTTCGCTGTAGATCATGTAAGCGTCGAAGCGACGCGTGCGGCTTGACTGGAAGGTGCGGATCCAGGAGACAGTCTCGCGCCCAAAATCATCGACGAACGCATAGTTCTCGATCGTGAACGGAATGTTGCGTCCCGTTTCGGGAAACATGATGCGACGCCAGGTGCCGAGATACAGGAACGGTATGGTATAGAATCGGCCCTTCCAAACCTCTTCCATGACACCACGACCAACAGAAGCAACGTTGTCGGTGCTCGAGAAGCCAAACCGGCGTTGGATCTCCGGATGCAAGCGCGTGAAATCTGAGCCCAGGACTCGCTGATAAATGGAGGTCATGTCGCCTCGGAGACTGGACGCCGCCGGCAGCGTGCCGCCGAGGGAAGTCCCTTGAGCACGATTAGATCGATCACAGCAAGACACGTTATCGCCAGATTCAACGAAACCGGATTGAATGCCGCGCCCAGGTATTGCGGAGAACTTACGGCGACTCCCACAGTTGCCATTAGCATCAGACCCAGACAAAGAAGAGGCGGCCAGCGGCGAGTCCAGAAGAGCAACAGACACAACCCAAACAGTATTTCACCGATACCTCCCGCAATTAATACCGCGGCTGCGGTCTCTGCGTCGATGCCGCCGTCGCGCAGCATCGCGACCTCGTCAGCGTGGGGACCGAGAAGCTTTGGCACCAGACCATGATAGATGAAGATCAACGCTAGCCCGACGCGAGAGACGCCGTGCACGAGCGCTTGTCGCATGGCTTGGGCCGGATCAATGCCTTCCTCAAGCCAGAGACGGAGGCGATCGAAACTCCAGGCAGTAGCCCATCCCATCATTGGTTGGAAAACGAGCCGATCACAGAAGGCGCCGAAAGCACCGAAACGCGTGCGATAGTCGTACCAGGTGAGGAAGCGGATACCTTCTGCTGCCGGGATGTATTTCCAGTAGCCACTGCCTTCGCGAATGATGGATCGTGGATCAGCCGAACTGAATTTTAAGGCCGAGGAACGACTGCCATCCGCGAGGTCTTTCTCACCGACGCTTTCACCTTCACCCGCGACTTCGAGTCCGAATCCGATGCGGGTGGCGTAACGGAAGCGCTGAGGTTCGGCCTCGCTGGCTCTGGGTAGATAATCAATTTCTGAGAAGCGGAGATCCCAACGCTCATGCAATTCAGGAGTCTGCGTGTGTGCCCACAATGCGTCCATCGGCGCGCGCACCAGAATCTCGACGTATATGCTCATTCAACCTAGTACCGCCAACTGGTTAGGTCCGCTCCCGTGGGCGCGCTCTTCAAGATGCGAGCGACAATCTTCGGAGCGTAAAACTGATGGTAGCGGAGTCGCGAGATGGCGTTGGGCCGGGTGTGATCGCCATTCCAGCAGTGCTCGGCTCTGGGTTCGTAATCGACTTCGCCGGCGTAGTGGGGATCCTTAGTAGTCTTGAGGAAATCTTCAACCAGATATACAGCGTTATTGAGGAAATAGTTGTCAGCCTCTCCCACGTAGATGTGCAGCTTGCCAGCGAGCTTCGGGCCAATCTTGCTCCAGTCGCGCTTGAGAATGTGGCCCAGATCGTAATTCTCGCGCCAGTGCGCCGCGACTGCCGGGTCGATCTCACCGGTCAGCTTGTTCCAAATCGGCTTGGGGTAACCATCGCTGCCAACGGGCGAATACACGGCTTCCCAGATGTCGAACTGGCCGCCGGAACGGCTTTTGGTTCCGAGTGCCAGTTCCATGTAGTTCGCCTCCTCGAGCGTTGCGGCCAGTTCGCCCAGGTAGTTGCGTTTGCCGGGTCGAGGGGTTTGTTTCCACTTGCTGTCGGCGCGGTAAGCATTCTTGTGTTCATAGATGTTCACGACGGTGTACGCGCGGAAGTCTATGGGATCCGGACAGGCGCCCCAGGCACCGTTGTACTCGTCGGGATAAAAGACCTGTGCCGCCAAAGCTTCCCAGCCACCGGTCGAGCCGCCATACATGAAACGCGCCCAGCCTTTTCCGATGCCGCGAAATTGTTTCTCGATAAATGGCACTAGTTCATAAGTGATCGCGTCGCCATACGGGCCGAGGTTGGCCGAGTTCACCGCGTAGGAGTCGTCGTAGTAAGGATTGGCATGCTGAATTTCGATGATGATCATGCGCGGGAAGTTCGGACCAGTCCATTCCTGGTAAAACTTATGAGCCTCCTCTTGAACGATCTTGTTATAGCCTTCAAGCTTGAACCGGTCGCTGTAGTCGGGTTTCAGGTTTGGATCGGGAGGTGTCTCGCGAAAACCGCCGAAGTCGGCAGGGAAGTGACCGTGGAAGATGACCAGCGGATAGCGAGTGTTCGGATGCGAATCGAAACCTTCGGGCAGCAGTATGTTTGCTCCCAGATACATGGGCCGCCCCCAGAAGTCAGAGAGCAACTTGCTCTGCATCTTTACGTGCTTGATGTACTTCGTGTCTTTGGGCGGCACGATAGGCTCGATCACTTTGTCGAGGGCTATCTTGATCGTCTCTGGTTTTTGCGCATCGATCTTGATTTTTTGCGGAGTGCTGTAGAGATTCCCCGGCGCGCGGCTCCATTGTTGACCTTCGCCGCGATCCATCGGCAGTTTGACGGTGTGCCCATCAGATCGTTTGAACGTTTCATAGCGGTGTAGCAAGGCCTGAACCGTGTATTCACCGCTGGGCACTTGGGCCAAACTCCGTACTGGATAGCCAAACGCATTTGCACCAACGATGGTTTCCTGACCCGGTTTTAGTTCTTCAACATCGATGCCAAATACCTGTTGAGTGGTCAGGTCTTCGCTGATTTGAAAGCGCGGCTCGCGGGAACTGTCGGTTGAGACAAGCAGGAGAAGTCGTCCATCTAACGGTTCCTTGTTGCTCGTTTCAGGGAACGAGATTGCAAACTGCAAACCGCTGTTCTGAGGGCCCTTCAATTCCGCATTTTGTGGGGACAGCAACGCCACCAGCAGAATTGTAAGAAATGAAAATAGACGCACGTTAGTTTTTGATTTCATGGACATCCTCGTGAAATGAGCTACTCGCTGAACTGCAGCCGGCCGGCCGGTGCCGGATCTTCTTCTTCAGTTGCCCGCGTGACTGTGTCCGAGCGTGAGCCATCAGCGTACTGAAGCCTGTATAGCATCCAGTAGAGGCCGCGCTGGGCCAGTAGTTCCTGGTGCGTGCCTTGCTCGCGAATCTCGCCGTGATGGAGCACGATGATTTGATCTGCCCTCTGCACCGTCGACAGCCGGTGCGCGACGACAATCGACGTCCGATCCAGCATCACGCGTTCAATAGCTCGTTGGATCAATTGTTCCGTCTCCGTATCGATGGAGCTGGTGGCTTCGTCAAGGATGAGCAGAGCCGGGTCAAAGGCCAGCGCCCGGGCGAATGAAATCAGCTGTTTCTGACCAACCGAGAGTCCAGCACCTCGCTCCTTTACTTCCGCCTGGTAACCATCTTTCAAACGCTCGATAAACTTGTTGGCGTGCACTTCGCCGGCGGCCCAGATCACCCGTTCGTCCGAAATAGTCTCACGTCCCAGCCGGATGTTGCTTTCTACCGTTCCACTGAAGAGAAAGATGTCCTGCAGCACCACCGCGAAATTCTCTCGTAGCGATTGCAAGTCCCAGTCCCGCAGATCCACGCCATCCAGCAGGATGCGCCCGCGCTGGATGTCATAGAAACGCATTAAGAGGTTGGTGATCGTGGTTTTGCCCGATCCCGTATGGCCTACGAGGGCAACCGATTGTCCCGGGCTGACCGCAAACGAAACGTCCTTCAGTACCCAGTCCTCATCTTTATAGGCAAACCAAACATTCTGAAATTCGATATAACCCCGCGCCCGGCCCGACTTCACCGCCTTTTCAGGAGTCTCAATGGCGATCGGCAGATCGAGTGTCTTGAAGATGCGGTGCGAAGCAACCACCGCCGCTTGCAACACGTTGTACTTGTCGGAGATGTCGCGGATCGGCTGGAAGAGAAAGCCTGAGTATTGAATAAACGCCACCAGCGCACCCAATGTCAGCGCACCGTGCATGACTCGATAACCGCCATACCAGATCACCAACGCAATCCCAACCGCCCCGATGAAATCAACCAACGGAAAAAAGACCGCGTAAAAGAAAATCGTATCAATATTGGCATTTCTATAGTCGTCATTGATGACATTAAACTTTTGTACCGATCTCGTCTCGGCATTAAAGATCTGCACTGTCTGTGCGCCCGCAAAATGTTCCTGCAGGAATGCGTTGATGCGGGCGATCCGCGTTCTCACCATGTCATAACCGCGACGCGCGCCTTTGCGAAACCAGGTGGTGGCCGCAAAAAGCAACGGTACGGTCAGCAACGTCACCAGTGTTAGCCGCACATCCATCCACAGCATGACGCCGATGATCGCGACGATCATGACCACATCGCCGAGTACATCGGTAACCCCAGCCGTGAAGAGCTCATTCAGCGCATCCACGTCATTGGTGAGACGCGTCATGATGCGGCCCACGGGGTTGCGATCGTAGTAGGCCACTTCCTGGTGTTGCAGCTTGTCGTAAAGTTCACGACGGATGTCAAACATCACGTACTGGCCCACAGTATTGAGCAAGACAGCCTGCAGGTAGGAGAAAATCAACCGCAGGAACTGAACGCCAAAGAAGAGACCGACGAGCAGCATCAGTCCGTCGGTTAGTCGCGGCAGAATGTACCAATCGATTGCATACTGCGTAAATTTTGGCTGCAGAATTCCCAGCAGATTAAGCACTAAGGTCAGCACCAGCGCGGGAATCAGCAGGCGCAGGTAAGGCCTGAGGTACCTGAGGAGCCGGCGGGCAACCTGGAAGTCGTAGGTCTTTCCGATTGCTTCTTCTTCGTGGAATTGTTTTGCGGCCGTGGACATGAACTCTAATGCTGTTCTGGTTCAGGAAGGTTTATAAGTTGCCGATAGCAATTGCGAGCGACGGGGAAAATGTAGCGCCATACCGAGCACCGAGATCAGGAACAATAGGTAGTACTCGTTACTGTTGTACAAAAACCGCACCACCAGTCCTAACAGGGCACTTACTTCGCACAGGGCACAGGCGACTATCAGGGCCTGCTGCACCAGCTCGATCTTTTGTTGCTCAACCGACCTTTTCAAAAGTTTCTGTTTCACCACCAGCGAAAGCAGTACCAGACCCGCTCCCAGGGCGGTCAGCGAGACAATTAAAGGGGTGTTCCGCGGTGTTTCAGACGCGTCAACAATCTCACCGGCCATGAACAAGACGACGAGAAAGTAGATCCCGACGCTCACGAGCAATCCGAACCACAAGGTCAGCATCGTTCGGTAGCGAGCGTCGAGATTCGGTTGTTGATTGGTTGGGGTCATCATGGTCCTCCGATCACCGGGCTAAAGCCACGGTGTGAATGAGAAAGGCACGTACGAATCAAATCTCAAATCTCAAAATTTGAAATCACAAATCACAAATCGGCAATGCCTTAGGTTGCCGCCAGTTCCTCTTCGAGCAGTTGTCGTTCGTAGAGCTCAGCATACTCGCCGCCGAGGGCCAACAGCTCAGCGTGCGTCCCCTGCTCCACGACCCGTCCCTCTTCGAGCACACAAATCCGGTCGGCATCGCGTACGGTCGAGATTCGATGCGAAACAATCAAGCTGGTGCGATCACGCATCACGCCTCGAAGTCGTCCCAGGATCTTCTCTTCCGTATACGTATCAACTGAAGACAAGGCATCATCGAGAATCAGGATCTTCGGCTCGCGTAATACGGCGCGGGCGATGGCTGTTCGTTGCTTCTGACCTCCTGAGAGTGTGATACCCCTCTCGCCCACCATCGTGTCAAAGCCTTCGGGGAAACTCTTGATGTCCTCTGTCAGTCCCGCCATTTCGGCCACCCACTCGACCTCCGCGCGTTCAGACTTCTGAACCCCAAAGGCGATGTTCTCAGCCAGAGAATCACTGAAAAGGAAAGTCTCCTGGGGAACATAGCCAATGCTCGAGCGCAGTTGGACGAGTGAATAGTCTTGCACCGGAACACCGTCGATCAGGACAGTGTTGTCAGGCGCTTCGAGAAGGCGAGGGATCAAGTTAACCAGGGTTGATTTGCCACTGCCGGTTCGTCCGACGAAGGCGACGGACTGGCCCGCCGGTATACGCAGATTGATATCGCGCAAGATTGGTTGATCGTTGGGATGATAACGGAACGTCAGGTTGCGAAACTCAATCTCGCCGGCAATCGGTTTTTGCTGCTGGACTCCAGGGGCGTCGCCGATGGCCGGCGTGATCGCCCAGATGGTGTTCATCCTCTTCAAGCTCGCCGTACCGCGCTGGTAGAGATTCACGACGTAGCCCAGCGCTATCAAGGGCCAGATGAGACGCATCAGGTACATGTTGAAGACGGTGAACTCGCCGACCGAGATCTCTCCGCGAACTGCCAACGGCACCCCGACCCAGATAATGAGCACAAAACCGATTCCTATCAGAAAGGTCATCAGGGGCCGCATCAGTGCATCAATCCTCACCAGGCTCAGGTTCTTCTGAGCGTATTCCCAGTTCAGTTCACTGAACGCGGCAATCTCCGGGCCCTCCTGCGCGTAAGCGCGCACCACACGGACCCCGGTAAAATTCTCTTGTGCTCTCGCAGTTATCAGGGCAAAGAACTCCTGAATCTTTTCGAATCGGACGTGGACCTGTTGACCGAAGAACTTGACCGTCAGGGACACCAACGGCATGGTCACAAAAAGAAGCAGTGTGAGCCACCAGTTGATCATCAACAGCAGAGGTAGAATCAGCAAAACGACGAGGATCGTCTGCAGTGTGTACATGATCATTGGTCCGGCCAATTGGCGCACGGCCGCCAGATCGTTGGAGGCCCGAGCCATCAGGTCTCCGGTACGATGTTCCTGAAAAAATGAGAGTGGTTGATTGACGAGATGAGCGTAAAAATCCCGGCGCAGGTCGTATTCAATGTGACGCGACATGCCGATCAGGATGCGGCGTTGGAGAAACAGAAAGGTGCCGCTAGCCACACTTGCTCCCAGCACTTTTAACGCCGAGACTGTCAACCTGGACCATGAGACTTCGGTCCAGTTTTCATCCACCGCCTGGCCGACGAGGAGAGGAATGACCAGGTTGAAGACGACGCTGGCGAATATGCAAAGAACGCCGGTGATCAGCGAGACCTTGTAGGGAAGGAAATATCTGGCAAACTTTCGCAGGTCATCCATGAGCTAGAGCACGACTCGATCCAACTAAATCTTCTTCAACACTTTGAGCCTTTATGATGCTCGATCTTGCGTCGAGACGCCAGACGCCAGCGGTATGCGCCCCGCAAATTTGCAAGTTAGAGGGCATTTTCATTTGCATCACTCGGCGCGCGGATTGATGAGGTCAGTAGCATCCTGAGCATCCCTAATGGACGACCCGACGTTAGCGTGTGAAAACTGGTTGCAAACTGTCGAGTAAGTCCTCCGCCAGCACCACTCAACCGCAGAACAGTTTGCCGTAGCCAATGGATCATAAGTTCAACCAGGCTTGCATCTACTCAAGGCTGGCTCAAGTGTTATTAGCTGCTGGTGCCACAAATGCTGTTGTGGGTTGAGCGGTGCTTGAGCTGCTTGAATTTGGGATCCAATGGCTACGGCAAACGGTTCTGTGGTTGAGCGGTGCCGAAGAGGGTTGAGTGTCGGATCCATTGGCTACGGAGTGTGTCAAAACTCAGATGAGAAGCCTGACGTGTGTCGTGCTGGCGTAGGCTTGGGCTTCACCCCGCGAGGGGTGCGATGTTTATAGCAACACGGGACGCCACAACCCCTGCGCTGTTCGGAGGGGCGGAATGATCCTGGGATGATACCTTTCACATTGAGTTCCGCCCCTCCGAAC
>JAMQPI010000317.1 GCA_023717565.1 Pyrinomonadaceae bacterium
GCCAGACGGTAGCTTTCGGGATGGCGCTTACGAAGTTCTGCCGTCAACAGGTTGGTCAGTTCAATTTGGCTGATTTCACACTCGATCTCGTAATCCGTCATTCCGGTTTCGAGATAGTGTTCAAATCTGTTCTTACTTAAGAGCTGAACAAACAGTTCCTGGGTTAGATCTGTATATGCGGTGGTAGCGCCTTCTTCTACGAGAAGTCCGGCACTACGCGAAGCCCTGACGAGAGGGTGGTGGGACACAATGCGATGCAGCTCAGTCCAGAGGCGTCCTACGTCTGAGGAACGCAGGCTCTCAACCCATTTGCCACTCTTCGCCTGACGTTCCGCAGTGCGTCTCGTGCGTTGCGTTGACGGCTGACTTTCGGTGGAGCTGGGTCCGAGTTCTTTTTCGGTTTCGTGACTTGTGGATTTCACTGGGTTGTCCGTTGTGGCACCAGATGGTTTCTTATCGGTCGTGCTTCAAAAGGGAGGCAAATTCCTGTTTCGGCAGGTCGTTCGACCGAAACTGTTGACGCCTCGGTGAACTCTTAAAAGGAGGTCCTAGATAGTCGCATTCGGATTGGTGAAGTTGAATGTCCTGGGAGGACTATAGAGCCACGACCATGGCCGCCCACGGCTTAAGCTCAAATTGCTGCCAACAGGGAAGATACTTAACCCTTCTAGGGTGTCAATTGGGATGCTGGCCCTTGTACGAGCCGATGATCAATGGAAGTTCTTCCTGGAATGTAAGAGTCAAAGGGCCGACGCCCTCTGACTTAACGCGGCACATGTTAGCAAGATTTTAAATAATGGGCAACATCTTTTTACACTTCCTCAAAAGCATCGATAACATTGGGAAATAGTTCCGTTGGGCTGCCAAAAATCTCTGGAATAGGTTGTGAATTAGGTGTTTCCTGCTGTTGAACAAGTGATCTTCTTGACGTTAAGGCGAACCGCCATGCCCCTGGCTCCTCGTTTAGGCCGATTGGAGTATCGAAGTCCGATTTCGTGGCAGCACCAGGGATCTCAAATGAACGTTCCAAGCGTAAACTCATTCAACAAGACAATCGCTTGCCCTTCGTCTAACGTATTACTCTCGTTCCATCTCCAGACCCTCTCGCCTGAAATCAGGACCCTCGTCAAACACCATCTGGCTGGCTGTGACTTTTGTTGTGCCGAGATGCCCTTGCTGGCTCACTACCAAAGACCACTCAAGGGAGAATGCAAACCGCCCGAAATACCGATCAATCTCCGGATTCTGGCTGAATCGCTGTTAGGGAAGTGTAGAACGGGGCGAAAGGTGTCAGCTCAGGAGAAGAGCCTGAAGCTTAGTTTTTCAATAACCGGGGGTTGAAATAGTCTCGCGCTTGACGGCTAGCTCGAGTCCGCCGGCGATACCGTTTGCTGACGGCAAATCGATCTCAAACGTACTTCCCTGACCCAACTCAGAACTGACTCTAACCTCTCCGCCATGAGCCCGGGCTAAGTGTTTTACTATAGCCAGGCCCAAACCAGTTCCACCCATGTCCCGGGAGCGGGCCCGATCCACGCGATAGAAACGTTCGAACAGACGTTCGAGATGCTGCGCCGGAATCCCTTCGCCAGTATCCTTAACCAGAATGCGCGTCCGAGTCCCCACTTTGCATCCGATGGTGACCGTACCTCCATCGCGGTTGAACTTGATTGCGTTATCAACCAGATTAGTGAGCATTTGCTCCAGTCGTCGGGGGTCAACGAAGACCAGGGTGTCGGGCGCAACCCGGTTGCTTACGGTAATGCCTCGCGAAGAGGCCTTCGCGGCCAGAGACATGATTACATCATTGATTAGAGGACTGAGCTCAATCTCTTCCGACTTGACGCCGACATTACCAGCTTCTATGGCGCTCAATTCGAGGATGTCGTCGATGAGGTTTTGCATCCGAGCAGCATTTTTGCGGATTATCCCCAGGAATCGCTCACTGTTTTCACGGTCATCGAGCGCTCCTGCTTCAAGTGTTTCTACAAACGCCAGGATGGCAGTCAGAGGTGTCCTCAGCTCGTGTGAGACATTCGACAGGAACTCCTGCCTCACGCGTTCGAGTTTCTCGAGCTGTGTTATGTCGAAGAAAACGCCAATTGCGCCTACAGTGTTTGTGCCGTCGCTATTACCCAATGGCACCACTCTTAGATCAAAGACCCGGCGGGTGGGGTCGTGTGTTTCGATTTCCACGCCTGACCGTTCATGTCCTTTAAGCGCATCGTGAAACGCACTGTAGATAGCCGGGTTTCGCGTCAATTCCGTCAACCGCTGGGACTCAAGCCTTCCGGTCACCAAATTGAAGAGCCGGTGCGCGGCTGGATTTGAAGCAACGACGCGCATGTCGTTGTCGACGACCAGCAATCCCTCGCGCATTTCATCGAGGGTGGCCTCGAAGAGCTTACCCAGCGCGAATATCTCGGTTGACCGAGAGTCAGCAGAGGCGTTTGCATTCTGAGTGGGATGTGAGGACCCGCGGCGTTGGTCAGCTAGGCGACCTTTCAGCAGGAAGTATCCCGCCAGAAAGCCAAGCCCCGCTCCCACTAGCGCAGTAACGCTAAACGAAAAAACAAGGATAAGGATCCCGACAAGGGCGGCACATAAGGAAAGCAAAAAGCTGTGGTGCCTGGACAAAATTCGCAACCCTCGTGATCAATTGCTTTCTGGCTTCGCTGAACACCCTGTAAAGCGGTAACCGACGCCGACGACGGTCTCTATGCAATTGCCGCACTCTTCTAACTTCTGGCGCAAACGTCTGATGTGTACATCCAGAGTGCGAGCGTCGCCATAATAGCTGTAACCCCAAACGTTATCCAGAAGTTGCTGCCGCGTTACTACGCGGTCGGCGCTCTTGGCCAGAACCGAGAGCAGGCTAAATTCCTTATTAGTAAGTTTGATTTTCCGACCATCGCAAACAACACGAATGTCCGCGAAGTCGATCATCAGGTGGTCGTCTTCATAGGTCTTCGTAGCGCCTTCATCGATCCGGCGCAAGACCGCACGCACGCGCGCCAGAAGTTCCCTGACGGAAAAGGGTTTGGTTATGTAGTCGTCAGCGCCAAGGTCCAAACCAGCAACTCGATCAGCCTCTGATCCCTTGGCGGTCAAGATAATAATCGGCGTGCGCCGGGTTAACGGTTCCCGGCGAAATCGACGGCAGAGTTCGGTGCCACTCATACCCGGTAACATCAGGTCGAGCAAGATCAGTATTGGTGGATTGCGTTCGTTTAGCGCCTCGATCAAGCCCTGCTCACCTGTATTAGCAACCACGGTTAGTAGGCCTTCTCGCTCGAGGTTATATTTCAGACTTTCCGAGATATCAGGATCGTCTTCGATGATCAAAACGGGTCGCGCCATAGATTCAATCGCTGTGCTTGATAATAGTCGCTTCTGCCATGTAGACGGTCAACTCGCAGATATCGGTAACGTAATCACCGATGCGCTCCAGGTGCTTGGCCACAAAGATCAACCGCGCGTCCCGACTGGCGGTCGAGGGCTCCGATACCATTCTCTCGATTAGGTTATGAAATACACGAGTGTAGAGTTCGTTAATATCGATGTCCCGCTTAATGACTTCTCGAGCTGCCAGGGCGTCGTTGGAAGTGAACGCGTCCAGCGCAGCGCGCAACATGCCGGAAGCCTGTTCGGCCATCTGGCGCAGTTCGATATTCTGTTTGAGCTCTGGCTCATTATTCAGATCGATAGCCGCACGCGCGATGTTACAGGCGTGATCAGCGATTCGTTCCAGAACCGGCGCCATTTTGGCCACCGAAATCACAAAACGAAGGTCCCGGGCGGCCGGCTGCCTCAGGGCGATGATATCGATGCACTGCCGATCGATTTCTACTTCAACACGATCGATGGCGTCATCGTGATTCAGCACCCCGCGCGCCAGATCGCTGTCCCGATCCATCAGCGAGTGCATGGCCTTCTGCAGAGCCGCTTCGGCCTCGCCGCCCAGTAACAACACACGATCCCGGAGTGAATTCAGTTCGTCGTCGAGGTGTCTGTGGTATTCCATGT
>JAMQPI010000322.1 GCA_023717565.1 Pyrinomonadaceae bacterium
ATCACTTGTGTGACCAGCAGCACTCTGATTAGCGGCAGATTGGGAATCACCGCGATTGCGGCGCCGACCGCCACCAGAAAAGTGAAGATGCCTATGAATGTAGGCGCCTCGCGAAAGCTTCGCGACACCCCCTTCTCAAAGCCGAGCGCTTCACTTACCGAGTAGGCCGTGGCCAACGGCAGAACCCCGGCCGCGAGCATCGACGCCCCGAATAGGCCGACGCCGAACAACGCCTCAGAGTATTTTCCGGCCAGGGGTCTGAGCGCTCGCGCTGCATCCTCTGCGCTATTGATCTGTATGCCATGCTGGTGAAGTGTGGCGGCAGTCGAGACCACAATGAAAAAGACGATCAGAATTGCGAAGACAGTTCCCACCCAAACGTCAATTCGGGTGCGCTGATACTCTTCTGCGGTTACACCCTTTTCAACCACCGAAGACTGAACATATACCTGCATGTACGGCGAGATAGTGGTACCCACGATGGCCACCACAGTAAACAAGTAGGCGCGATCCAAACTGAATCTCGGCCTGACCAATTCAACTGCGACTGTTCCCCATTCTGGACGCGCCAGAAACGCCGATATGACGTAACCCACGAACACTAAGGTCATCAGCAGAAACACCCGCTCAACGCGCTGGTAGGAGCCCTTTACAATCAGCCACCAAATAGTGATTGCAGCTATGGGTACGGAGATGAACCGTGGAATACCAAACAGTTCAGTGGCGGCCGCGATCCCCACGAACTCCGACACAGTAACTCCACCGTTGGCGATCAAGAGGGCGAGCATTACCAACGCAGTCCATCTAACGCCAAAGCGCTCTCGAATCAGGTCCGCAAGACCCTTGCCGGTGACTGCGCCCATACGCGCACACATTTCCTGAACCAAGCCCAGGCTAATCGTGATAGGGATAAGAATCCAGAGTAGACGATAGCCGTGATCTGCTCCGACCGAAGCAAACGTGGCAATACCGCCGGCATCATTGCCGGCATTGGCAGTGATCATTCCAGGACCCAGGATGGCCAGGTAGCCGAGTAACCTCTTGCGTCGCGCGACCGCCCGGGCCCCGCGACTGCCACGTCGAAACAAGCGCTTTCCCGCGGCTTGTAGAGCTGTGCGCTTTTCCGACACTTGGAGGTTCTCCGTCGCTCATATTTCATCGAGTGCCAGATTATATTAGCCAAATAATCTGGGTAGTCTCTGTCGCCAGTCTTTGGGCAAGAGTATTTCCATCGCGTCATCAACGGTAATGATCCCCAGGATATCTCCTGACTCATCCACCACCGGCAAGGCGAGCAGGTTGTACTCGGCTATCCGTTGAGCTACTTCTTTAGCCCGCTCGTCCGGGTGTGCTCGCTGAAACTTACTGCGCATCACCTCATCAAGCGGAACTGCCGGATCCGCGAGAATTAGACTTCTGAGTGCGATCACTCCAGCGAGTTGCCATGACCCTTCGCCCTCTACCACATAGAGGTAATAGATCATGTTTGGCGTTTCCGCCATTTCGCGCAACCTGGCGAGAGCTTCGCCGACGGTCAACTCGCGCGGCAGCGTCACAAACTCGGTGGTCATCAGGCCACCTGCAGTATCGTCTTCGTAAGGTAAGAGTTCGGCGACCTCGGCCTGCTCTTCGTGGTCCATTAGTCCGAGAAGTTCTTCGGCCTTGTCCTCCGGCAAATCCCCGAGCACGTCAGCTGCTTCGTCAGGCGACATCCACTCGAGAATATCGGCAGCCCGCTCCTCGTCCATGTCTCCGAGGATTCGAGCCTGGCGTTCCGCGGGCATCTCCTCAAGCGTTTCCGCGGCCGTTTCATCGTCGAGCGATTCAACCACTTCTGAGCCATGGTGATACGAGAGCGCCTCCGCCAGTCGCGCGATCTCGACCGGATGCAAACGCGCCAGCTTGTCGCTGGAAGACTTCAATCGAACCGTTGCTTCGCCAGTCGCCACGTATCCGACGTTAGACCAGTCGATCACTTCCACGGGCTTTCTGGTGCCTATCAAACCGGCCGGTGCGAGTCGCCGCCAAAGCCCCTGCAAGCTAACGTCAGCTCCCGTAACTCGCCACTCGCCGGCCGCGTCAATGATTTGCACATCGTTGACTCTCACCACGCGCTTGCCGTCGACATCGATCAATTGCTTGTCGAGCACGTTGCGAGCGAGGAGCACCTCACCATCGCGGCGGACAAAGGGACGCAGATCAAGAATATCTGAATTGAGTCGGACACCGTGCTCGTTGAACTCGGTAACTCGCCATCGAGAAACAAAAAAGTCCCGACGGCGATAGCGTGCTACCAGACCTATCAAAGGAGGATGATCTTCCTCGCCCAACCGGACGATCACGTCTTTGACAGTGGCCACACGGTCACCTTCAAGGTCGCGGATAGGGCGACTCAATACTTGCGACAGATACAGCACTGATTGAATTCACCTGAGGGTCGAACTTATGTTCGCGAAATCATAACACGAGGCACGGGGTAAAAAGGGTAAATGGGGAAAAGGGTAAATGGGTAAGAACGTTTCCTTTCCTCTTACCCCTTTCCCCTTTTTCCCCGTGCATCTATTTTGGCTTGCGGAAGTTGTATCTCAACAGTACGCGTAGTGGTATCGGTGTGCCGTTACGCATAGCCGGGAAAAAGTGCATCTGACGTACGGTCTCGATCGTCGCTTCGTCTAACCCAAAGCCCGCCCATCGCGCGACTTCAACGTTGCTGACCTCTCCCTTGATATCGAGATCGACCAGGACGTCAACCACAGCTTCGATTTCGGCGTTGGCCGCCGTTTCCGGATAGGGTGGACTGAGCCGCCGGAAAGGGCGTGGCAAGCGAAGACCCACCGCGCGAGCAGTTTGGTCATCGTCCGGAGCTGCTTCGATGTATGGCACCCCGCTCTCGATCGCGATTTCGCGTCTGATCCGCTCGTCGTGCTGAGCTCGTTGAATAGCAGCGAGGTTGCGGCTCCGAGTAGCGTCACCCGAAAGCTCGGCCAGTAGCAATTTTTCCGCGGCGAGCGCCGTGGCGGCGGTGAAGGTTGGTCGTTGCCACATCAGAAGTCTCCCAGTCCGCGAACTCACCAGAAAAACCGACGCGTACGACTCGAAATAGAGAGGCCCCACCGAAGGAGAGCGCCGCAATGTTTGGGCATCACCGACGACGTAATAATCAGAACCAATGGCAGCTCCGAGACCGCGCGCGTCCTCGAGCGACATGTTGAGCGAAGGGAGATGGCCCGCTCCTTTCGCCGCGGTGCTCGCTTGATCGCGATCGAGGACCAGCAACTCAGGAGCTGAGCCCAGATTTGCCGCCAGGGTCCCGGACGCGAGGCGACCAATTCCTGAATCACCGAAGCCCAGAATCGCGATGGGAACACGACGCTCTGTCTGGCTAGAAATGCTTATCGGATTGATCGAGATGACGAGGAATGCAACTAGACAGCAGAGTCTTGACCACATCCCGGATCTCTTTCTTGTCTGACTCATAAGACCAAGTCCGCGAAACCTCTATCCGGCGACAATTGCCGCCATGCCAGCTGTTGGTCAAAGTCTAGCACGCCGGGTCCAGAGGATTTCCTC
>JAMQPI010000328.1 GCA_023717565.1 Pyrinomonadaceae bacterium
TCGGGTCAGCCGTTCCTGACACACAACGTGGTGGTGCGAGCTGACCCGACGCTACCGCGCTACGGTACTGACCTCATGGTGCGAGCTGACCCGACGCGCTACACTGACCTCATTGCCATCAAAGTTACGTCAAGGCGACCATGCAAAGCCCTAAGGTCGAATACGATAAAGCATCCGTGGGAATGGAATTGTTTCCCTGATGTGCTCGATGCCGCACATCCAAGCCGTACATCGTTCAATACCCATGCCGAAACCCGCGTGCGGCACGCTGCCATAACGACGCAAGTCGAGATACCACTCGAACGCTTCCTGCGGGAGTTGATGCAAGCGCACCTGTTCCTTGAGAAACTCAAGCGACGTTGCTCGCTCTCCGCCGCCAATCACCTCACCATAACCTTCTGGCGCCAGTACATCGACACCCAGCGCCAATTCCGAGCGCTCGGGGTCGCGGGCCATGTAGAATGCCTTAACGATTGCGGGATAGTGATGGACCATTATCGGTTTATCAAACTTGCTTGAGATAAAACTCTCGTCAGGGGCACCGAAGTCGCCGCCCCATTCGAAACGATTCTCAAGCGCACCGGCATCATGTCCATCCTGAAGCATCTTTACCGCATCGTCGTAATGCAGGCGCGGGAAAGGCGCGACTATGGATTCCAGCTTCGAGGTGTCCCGCTCCAGAACCTTTAACTCCTCAGCCCTGTCTTCCAACACTCGCTGGGCCACGTGGGAGAGCATTCTCTCCGCAAGGGACATCACATCGTAGAGAGTTGCATAGGCCATTTCGGGCTCGACCATCCAGAACTCGGTAAGATGCCGGCGGGTCTTTGATTTCTCTGCCCGGAAAGTGGGACCAAAGCAATAGGCCTTGCCGAACGCCGCGGCCGTCGCTTCGTTGTAGAGTTGGCCCGATTGCGTCAGATATGCCTTCTCGCCTTCAAAGTAGTCAACTTCGAAAAGCGTCGTGGTTCCTTCACACGCGGCGGGAGTGAGGATGGGCGCATCCGCAAGCGTGAACCCATCGTTGTCGAAGAAGTTGCGTACCGCCTGCACGACTGTATGCCGCACTTTCAAAACGGCATGCTGACGCCGGGAACGCAGCCAGAGGTGCCTTTGGTCCATAAGGAACTCTGTGCCGTGTTCTTTTGGGGTGATCGGATAGTCGTGGACCTCCTGCAGTACCTGGGCATCAATGACGTCGATTTCGTAACCGCCCGGCGCCCGTTCATCTGCCCGTACAGTGCCGCGAACAATCAGGGAAGATTCCTGGCCCAGGCTTTTCAATGCTTCCCAAACCTCGGGCGACACTGTGTTCTTCAAAGCCACCCCCTGAACTATTCCGGTCCCGTCTCGCAGTTGTGGAAAAGCAATCTTCCCGCTCGATCGTACGTTGTAGAGCCAACCCTTAAGCACGACCTCCTGGCCCACGTGCTTCGAGAGTTCTGAAATATAGGTCTGCGGAGAGTTGATTATGTCCAATGTTGTTGATTCTGTGGCCATCGCGTTGATATTAGACCTGATCGGTAGGGTTAATTCGTTCGGTTATCATCTCTCTGAGTTTGGGAAAGCGTTCCAGCCATTCCGCAGCCTGCGACACGACCAGCAGAGTGGGCCCAATAAAATGTTCATAAAACGCGCCCCGTCCATTTACAGCCGTTTGATAAGAGAAGGTGCCGACGGCTTTGAGACCGCGTTGAATCGTCATCAGACGAAACTCGCGCGCGAAGTCGTCCGGATCCAGCGGATCAAGACCTTGCAGCCTGCGCTCCTCCAGCAGCTGGAGTCGATGTCCACGTAACTCAGCTAGCGAAGGTGGCTCTGGCTGCCGATCTAGCAAGAAAGAAACCAAATCGTAGCTGGCCGGGCCCATGCGTGCATCCTGATGATCCACTACCCGCAATTGATTCTTGCTGTCGAGCATCAAGTTTGCAGTATGGAAATCACGATGACAAAGGACTCGCGGCGCCGCGGAGAGTTCCGCGGAGATATCGTTGAGTTCGGTTTTCAATTCAGCGGCCTCGCCACGGCGCAACGTCTCTCCGCGAAAGCTCTGAAAGTAGTGCTCGACAAAGAAGTCGAGCTCCCAGGAAAGCTTTGGCTCGTCGAACGCCAGGCGGCTCGAGATCGACTTCAACTCGTGGGCCTTCTCCGTCGCCTTCTGAATCCGAGCGATGATATTTATCGCCCGCTCCTTGTAGTCGTCGCATTCCTCCGGCGACGCACCTTCGTAAACCTGACACAGTTGCTGGTCGCCCAGATCCTCCTGCACGATGACTCCCACACCTCCGTCAACTGCATAGATTTCTGGCACGGGGATACCGGTTTCCAGGAAAAGGTGCGTTACGTCAAGATACGGATGAAAATCAGGATCAAACGGTTCTGCGTAGACAGCCGCTATCGCGTTACCCTTCTTCCAGGGAATGCGAAAGTAGTTACGCGTGGATGCGTCGGGAGTTAGAGCAACCAGGTCGGTGTCTAGGATTCCCTCGGCGTGTATTCTCTGGGAATGGAGAAAGTTCAAAAGGCGATCAGCGGGTGAGAGTTCGAAAGCGGAGTTGGTCACCTGTTTTGCTGACGTCATCTGTTGAACGGAATCCGCGATTCGGGTCCTTTTTTTTCAAAATTAAGCGGGACAGTAAACCCCGGTTCCGCCCAGGCTTGAGTAGTGTGACGCAGATTGTATCACTGGCTCAGAGACACGACAAAGTTGTCACCTCTAACCACGCCTTTGAGTGCCTTGAGCGGTGAGGTCTTTCCCTCTACGAGCGAGTTCCGCACGACCACGGCATTCTCAATAACCTCGCCAGCAGTAATGCGGACACCGTCGCCAAGCACCGCTCGTCTGATGCGCACATCGGCTTCGATTACGACGCCGTCCCAGAGTACGGACTGACTCACATCAGCACGTTCTGAAATAACGCATGCGGATCCGACGGACAGGTGCTCGCCTCTTTCCGCAAGCATTGCCAGACTGATATCCAAATAGCGTTGTGGGGTAGAGAGTTCATACCAGATGCCCGTTGCCACATGAACCGCGATACGCTCACCTTTGGCCATAGCCTGCGGATAAACGTCACTCGTGGAATGCGAGAAGACGCCGCGTGGAATGTATTTAAAGATGCCCGGTTCCAGAATCTGAATGCCGGTGAACATCATCGGCGCCTCCCTGCCCACGTATTCAGATTGAACCGGCATGGAACCAAAGCCCTTGAGAAGCCCGTCCGAAGTCTCAACTACAGTAAATCTCTGGCAGTCAGGGTTTGGCAATAACACCAGAGTGGCGATGGCTTCCGTGCGCCGGTGTGTTTCAAACGCAGCGTTCAAATCAATGTCGGTGATTATCTTTCCGTTGACCACGACGATCGTTTCGCCTTCCAGGATCTCGCGGGCGTTGTCTAGCGCCCCGCTGGTTCCCAGTATCACCGGCTCGTCGACATAATGAAGCTTGACGCCATACCTACTGCCATCACCCAGAGCAGCACGGACAGACTCCGGTCGATGATGAAGATTGACGACAATATCATCGCATCCGAAGCTGGCGAGATACTCCGCGACGTACCCCACCAGGGGCTTACCGAGAATTGGCATGGCGGGTTTGGTGCGGTCTTCGGTCAATGGCCAAAGCCGTGTGCCGTAGCCGGCAGAAAGGATCATCGCGCGCATGAGCGGATATTCTAACACTCCGCTTTCGATCTCAGTGGAAGGGATGCGAAAACAAACAGAACGATCGACTAAATCACACCAACCCAACACGAAATCTTTCCTTAGTGTCGTTTCGCGTGATTTCGTGGATCGTGCTTGCTGTTGGAGTAGGAGACGTCGGAGATCGACTAAGAAGCTTTTGAGGCGTCGCGAATCATGAGGTCGAAGGTACCGGGAGCGACCTTCCGAAATCTGGTGTTGCGATTGAGCGAGACAGCCACGCTGATTGTCGGATTCTCGCCGGTAAAGCGGAACCCACCTTCCAACAGACGGTTATAGAGTTCGTTGACGTGGAGCGGGCCTCCCTCTTCGCGTAGGAGCAACGTGACAGCCTGCGGGATAGTGCGGTCCAGAAAGCGATCACTCAAGGCCTCAATATCGGTGCGTACGGATGGAATCTGCTGACGCCGGGTATCCAGATTAACCGGGCCGCGGGTATTAGGCGCCGAATGGCCCATGGCTGATTCGAGTTCAGCATCTGAGGGCAGACCGGCAGCGAGACTACTTGAAGCAAGCACGGAAGACAGCAAACGATAGATCGCCGCCTCAGACTGACTGGCCAGCGTGTCCATCTCGGCAAGTTCAGCCCGCACCGCATCCGCTTCCGCTTCAAGCTCCCGCAGACGCGCGCCGAGATGCATGCGCGCAGCTCGCGATTGCCGCAAGTTTTGCTCTAGACGGGAAAGCAGGTTTTCGTTGGGTGGCCGGTCCATCGGAGGGATGTTAGAGGGATTTCACTAATTGCACAATAGCTTTCTTGTCAGAACGGGGAGCGACCTAGCCTCAATTGGGGAAAGCAGCGCTGGTTGCTACCAAGATTGTGTGAGTCCTCCGCAGTACCGCTTAGCCACAGAACCATTTGCCGTAGAGACTGTGTCAAAAAGCGGAATGGTTAGTAGCAGAGTGCGAATGAAAAAGAAAGCAAGCAAGATGGAAGACAGTGATATAAAGAGTCAGCATTGAAGAGAGGAGTGCTGAGGGAATGGGG
>JAMQPI010000333.1 GCA_023717565.1 Pyrinomonadaceae bacterium
TCACGGAGTCAGTACCGTCACGCGGTAGCGACGGGTCGGCCATGTCAAGACTCAACTGAGTGTCATCAGCCCGACCCGACGCTACCGCGTGACGGTACTGACTCCGTGACACTCAGTTGAGTTTTCAGCAAAGTTTTTTTACACCGCAATGTCGATTTCGAGAATCGCCGTTCGACTTATTGTTAAAGGGAGTCCAAATTTGCTATCAATGCACTTACGAAGGAAACGAATCACTTAGGAAGGAAACGACAAGATGAGCAGTGTACGTGTACTCGTAGGCACCCGTAAAGGGGCATTCATTCTGACTTCAGATGGAAAACGTGAAAAGTGGGACGTTAGTGGCCCTCACTTTGCCGGATGGGAGATTTATCACGTCAAAGGCTCGTCGGCGGATCCCAACCGCATTTACATATCGCAAACCAGCGGCTGGTTTGGACAGATCATTCAGCGCTCGGACGACGGCGGTAAGACTTGGTTCCAACCTGGAACGCCCGCCGGCGAGCCGACTACCACGCCTGATGGGATGCCAAAGGGTGAGAGCAACAAATTCGTTTATGACACTTCGGATGAAACCGGCAAACCGCTCACGACGCATCAATTTTATGACGGCACTCTGAAGCCATGGGTGTTCAAACGAGTCTGGCATCTTGAACCTTCACTCGACGATCCAGAGACCGTCTACGCCGGCGTTGAAGATGCCGCCTTATTTCGCTCGACCAACGGCGGTCAGAGCTGGCAGGAACTTCCTGGTTTACGCGGCCACGGCACGGGATCTCTGTGGCAGCCAGGCGCCGGCGGCATGTGCTTACACAGCATTCTGTTGGACCCCTTGAATAGGGAAAGGATCTTTGTGGCCATCTCCGCCGCGGGTGCGTTTCGCAGTGATGATGCCGGCGCGACTTGGAAACCGATCAATAAGGGATTGCACTCACAATACATTCCGGATCCGAACGCTGAAGTGGGCCACTGCGTTCATCACATTACGATGCATCCTGCGAATTCAAACGTTCTGTTCATGCAGAAACACTGGGATGTAATGCGCAGCGACGACGCGGGCGACTCCTGGCACGAGATCAGCGGGAACCTACCCACCGATTTCGGGTTTGTGATCGACGTCCACGCTCACGAGCCGGAGACGATCTACGTTGTGCCCATCAAGAGCGATAGCGAGCACTTTCCGCCGGATGGCAAGCTGCGCGTATATCGCAGTCGAACGGGCGGCAACGAGTGGGAGCCGCTCACGAATGGCTTGCCTCAAAGCAACTGCTACGTCAACGTGCTTCGCGACGCGATGGCCGTCGATTCGCTTGATCAGTGTGGCGTGTACTTTGGCACCACTGGCGGGCAAGTCTATGCATCAGCTAATGGCGGAGACGCATGGGCTCCGATAGTTCGAGATCTTCCGCCGGTACTTTCAGTGGAGGTACAAACGCTGACATGATTTTGGTTGTTTTGCCGGCACACTTGCGAGCCCTTGCGGGCGTCAGGGGAGATCTCAAACTTGAGATTGACGGTCCGGTGACGCGGCGCTCGATCCTTGATGCTCTGGAAGCGCAGTACCCGATGTTGCGTGGAACTATTCGCGATCATGTCGCCGGAGAGCGCCGACCTTTTCTGAGGTTCTTTGCGTGTGGTGAGGATGTGACCCACGAGCCGGAGGACGCTCCGCTGCCCGAGGCGATCGCGTCAGGAGCGGAGCAATTCTACATTATCGGGGCCATCGCCGGCGGTTAAGTCTCGGAGACAAATGGTCAAATGGCTTTCGCCTAGGATTCACGGTCCAGGTTCCATCACCTCGGTGAAAGAGTCGGGGACACTTACAGGATGTCGTCACCAATTTCACCACCGGACAGATTCGACGATGCGATCTGCCCGGAGAAATGCAGACGACGATCACGTTGAAGCAAGTTTCTTCAAAGGAGCCGTGACTCCAAACGACGTGGGCAGTGTCTCCAGTCCGCGCAGAAAAATGCTTGGACGCCAGCGCAGGGAGTCGGGCTTGACGCCCAGATGCAGATCGGGCATCCGCCGCAGAAGGGTGTTGATGGCGATCTGCGCTTCCAGGCGAGCAAGCGGCGCGCCTACGCAGAAGTGTATACCTTGCCCGAACGACAAGTGTTTGTTCGGCTCCCGCGCAATGTCCAAGGCATCCGCGTTCTCGAAAACTGTCTCATCTCTGTTGGCAGATCCGATCACTCCGAGCGTCATCCCGCCTCGCGGGATGGTTACCCCCTGAATGTTCAAATCCTCGCGCGCATGACGCTCGGTTGACATGAAGACTGGAGAGGCGTAACGAAGCAGTTCCTCGACCGCCGTCTTGATCATCGACGGATTTTGGCGCAGCCTGTCCATCTGGTCAGGATGCTCTAAGAGAGCCAGCATTCCTGTCCCAACCAGGTTGACCGTAGTTTCATGTCCGGCAATAAGTAATAGGAAGACCATTGCCAGCAGCTCGTCTTCGCTCAACTTATCACCTGCCTCCTCGGCCTGGATCAATGCGCTGGTGAGGTCATCTCGCAGATCACGGCGTCGATTTCTTATGAATCGGCGGAGATAACGAATGAACATCCAAACACTCGGAATGACGCGCAAGGTTACGTTGGGTGAGCTAAGCGACACGAGCACCTGCGACCACTTATGGAATCTATGGCGGTCGCTGGTTGGGACACCCAGGATTTCGGTAATGATTATCATCGGAAGCGGCAGCGCGTACTCGCTGATTAAATCCATTTTGCCTTTGCGCGCAACGCCATCTAGTAGTTCGTCCGCTAAAGTCTGGATTCGGTCGCGCATTTGTCCAATGAGGCTGGGGGTAAACGCTTTGTGCACCAGGGCTCGCAGACGCGTGTGGTCAGGGGGATCAAGGTCAAGCATGTTGCGCTCCAGCGGCCGGAACATCGGCGGTGCCCAGGGCATCTTGCGAAGCTGTTCCGATGTCAGCCCCGTGCGCCGGTTCTTGACGAAGCGCTCATCTTTCAGCAACGCCGCGACATCCTCGTAGCGCGTGATCAACCAGACAGGGGTATTGTCAGGAAGCGTGGTGCGGTACACCGATTGAGAAGTTCGTAGACCCGCGAGGAACGGGAACGGATTCACCTTGAACTGCGGGCTTACGATGTTCACGTGCTGCGTGATATCCACTGATAGCTCCGAGAGTGCCCGAGTCTGGGCTTTGTTTTAGCTCATCAAAGGTGAGAAAGTTCTGCCGATGTCTGAGGCGAACATGCTGGCCGGTATTGTCAACTTAACCTCGCGAAAAGATCTTAAACACAAATGGCACCAAATTTCCAACTTCATGATGACAACAAAATCATTAGCTCAGAACAGAAGGGCCGACTGCTCGCCACCTGGTTAACCTGACAATAACATGCTGTACGTCAAGACCACTGACGAGCCGCAGTCGACGTCGACGCGGATCCGTTCTACTGATTGATTGAGGTAAACTCGCCATCTATGTTTCTCAAAAGGACAATTGTGAACAATCATCAGCGTCGATTCGCTCCGGCATTTTTGTTACTCCTTTTTCTCGCCGCGCCGGCGCTCGCCGAAGTGCAGGTGCCTTCCCTCATCGGCGACAACATGGTCCTGCAACAAGGCCAGAAAGTGCGCATCTGGGGAAGCGCTGCCGCCAGCGAAAAGGTCACCGTCTCGCTCCTCAACGAGAAAAGAAACGTCACCGCGGACTCGGGCGGGCATTGGCAGGTAATGATGGGACCTTTCAAAGCTGGTGGTCCATTCGTGCTGACAATCACTGGCAGCAACACTCTTACCTTCAAGAACGTCCTTATAGGTGAAGTTTGGATCTGTTCAGGCCAGTCGAATATGGAATGGCCACTTATCAATGCGAAAGACGGCGCCGACGCTGTTGCTCAAGCCAACTACCCTGAGATCCGGCTGTTCACAGTAGCGAAGAACACATCATCTACTCCGCTCGACGACGTAAGCGGCAAGTGGGTAGTCACAACACCGGAGCAGGTGCGTCAGTTCTCGGCTGTCGGCTACTTCTTCGGGCGCGAACTTTTTCAACAGCTCAAAATCCCAGTTGGTCTGATTCATACCTCATGGGGCGGGACGCAGGCCGAAGCGTGGACCAGCAGCGAAGCGCTGGCAGCCACACCGCAACTTGAACCGATTCTCGATCGGTACCAGCTGCGTTTGAAGGACTTGCCGGAGCGTCAGCAGGGATTCGAACGGGCTTTGGCTGATTGGGGACTCAAGAACCTCTATCAGGATACTGGCAACAAGGGCGAAGCTCTCGGCTATGCAGATCTCGGGGCAAACATCTCGGATTGGAAAAAGATGAATCTCCCGCAATTCTTCGAGACGGCCGGGCTGAAACTTGATGGCGCAGTGTGGTTCCGAAGGGAGATTGAGGTGCCGCAGTCATGGGCCGGCCAAGACGTCGAACTCAACCTGACGTCAATTGACGACTACGACGTAACGTACTTCAACGGAACGCGGGTTGGCAGCATTGGGAGCGAGACGGTCAACAGCTACATGGTTCCCCGACGTTACCGCGTGCCTGGCAATTTGGTGCGAAGCGGTCGCAACGTAATTGCCGTACGGGTTTTTGATAGCGCCGGCGAAGGTGGATTTGGTGGTGATGGCAAGATGACGTTGGGACCGTCAGGCAGCAAGGAAGCTGAGCTAATTCCTCTTAGTGGTCCATGGGACTACAAGATCGAGTTGGAATTAGAACCGAAGAACCCCGATTGGGGATCGCGGCCCGAAGCTCCCGGTCCAAACAATCAGAACAGTCCCGCCGTTCTTTACAACGCGATGATCGCTCCGCTCACTCCTTTCGGGATCCGGGGCGCGATCTGGTATCAGGGCGAAGCGAATGCCGGCCGGGCTTATCAATACCGCACACTCTTTCCCATGATGATTCGGGACTGGCGCCGAGCGTGGGGCGAGGGCAACTTTCCTTTC
Source organism: Pyrinomonadaceae bacterium (assembly GCA_023717565.1). Classification (GTDB taxonomy): domain Bacteria; phylum Acidobacteriota; class Blastocatellia; order Pyrinomonadales; family Pyrinomonadaceae; genus PSRF01. The sequence goes on from JAMQPI010000333.1 coordinate 4,930, forward strand.
TACTTCGTGCAGCTGGCGAACTGGCAACCATTAAGACCGGATCCAGGCGAAAGTGAATGGGCCGAGTTAAGGGAAGCGCAAACGTTAACGTTGCTTGAACCGCAGACCGGAATGGCTGTGATCATCGATATCGGCGACACCAATGACATTCACCCGCGCAACAAGCTGGATGTGGGCCACCGGCTCGCAGCGTGGGCCCTGGCAAACACGTATCGAGAAAAGGTCCAACCGTCGGGGCCGCTCTATGCATCATCTGCAGTTGAAGGTGACAAGATCCGCGTCAAGTTCAAACACGTGGCGGGTGGTTTGAAGACTCCGGACGGTGGTCCACTTAAAGGCTTTGCTATTGCCGGTGCGGATCAGAAATTCGTCTGGGCGAACGCCCGGATTGACGGCAAGAATGTGGTGGTCTGGAGCAAAGACATTACCAATCCCGTAGCCGTTCGTTATGCGTGGGCCGACAATCCGATTTGCAATCTTTACAACGCAGTCGATCTGCCCGCCTCACCCTTTCGCACCGACACCTGGCCCGGCATGACGGTCAACAGAAAGTGAGCCTGTTTGATCGGATCCATTGGCTACGGAGAGGTTGAGCGAGTTCTTACACAGTCTCCGTAGCCAATGGTTCTGTGCTTGAGTAGCTGCCGGCCTGGTTGAGCTTAGGATCCATTGGCTACGGCAAATGGTTCTGTGCGTTGAGTGGCAAGCTCTTCGATCGGTTATTCCTGCACTACAAGCTTACCCGACGCGGTTAGCTTGAACCTCGCAGGAGTTCCAATAGTGTTTCCCTTTGCATCCTTTGCGACACAAGTAGCAATGTTTGCCTGATTGCCTCGACAGAATACACTCACAGTCCCCACTCCTGTTTTCTTTCCGATTCCAGCTTTCACTTCGGTTTCAGTTGTGACCAATTCGGAAGTTCTTATTCCCTTTACGGCTTGAAATCTGTCGAGTGTCAGGGCCTTCGCAATGCCGCAGCTACCGTCGTAGTAACCGCAATGAATGCAAGCCTCGGCGATCTTCGTGGCGAAGAGGAAGATGAGACAAAACGCAACGACTGAATAGAAACCTTTCTTCATTTCAATCTCCTTTTGGAACCTAAAAACCTTTGTGGCAAATCGGGATTCATGAGTACTGGCTAAAAAGCGCAAAATGTGTCGATCAAATTCACGACCACGTTGAAACTACGTACCCGGGCGGCGCCAATTCCGATCTAAACGACAGATGAGTCCACCAGCTATCATCGAGGATCCAGTGGGTAAGATTCAGGGTTCTGCGCAAAAGGCAGTTAAGCCGCAGCATCCCGGCCTGCCTCTGTAGTATTCTCTTTGCGAATAAGTTGACGTTCAGTACTTCAAACTGACCCGCTATCTGAGGGTGCTTTTCTGTGATTTTCATTCTGTCGCTAATGTTGGCCGCTTTCACGTCAGGCGTCGGTGTCAACCAAACAACGCCGAAAGCGGTGGCTCCAGGTGGGAGTCCGCAGCAGGGCCAACCCCTTGGTCCAGCTGACAAGCCAGCCGCACGAAACGAGGACCCGACCTGGGTGAAAAAGCACCTCGAACTGCTTGAGAGAGCCAAGAGAGGCAACATCGATCTTTACTTCGAGGGCGACTCCATCACCCGCAGGTGGGAGGGGGAAGTTAGACACAAAACCAATTGGGACCAGAACTTTGGAGGCTGGAAGGCCGCAAGCTTCGGCGCTGGCGGCGACCGTACTCAGAACGTGCTGTATCGCATCGAAAACGGAGAATTGGACGGCCTCAATCCTAAAGTGATCGTCCTACTAATCGGCACTAATAATTTGGGCTTTGTTCCCGTCGAAGGCAGCGATGCGCCGCTCGTGGATGATATTTCTAAGGGTATCAAAGCGTGTTTGAATGCCCTGCGCCAAAAAGCACCGAAAGCCAGAATCTTGTTGATTGGTATTACGCCGAGAAACACAAACGGGACTACTGCTTTGATACCTACTATCAATCAGATCAATAGTCGGATAGCGAAGTTCGCTGATGGTAAGACAATCAAGTATCTCAACCTCAACGATAAGCTGGCGGATAAAGACGGCAAGGTGTATGACGGCATGACGGAAGACGGTTTGCACTTTACGAATAAGGGCTACCAGGTGTGGGCCGATGCGATGAAGCCCATTCTCATCGAATGGCTGGGTCCTCCCTCACAATGACGGATCCACGAAATCACACGAAGAGACACGAAATTAGGCAACCGTTTCGTGAGGTGTCGTGGATCGTGTTTGGTTTTTTACCAGCTCGAAACTGTAGTTGAGGCTCAACGATAACGATAAAGCTTTATGCGTTGGATGCCGAAGGTTCCCGATCCTAACCGCAGATGCCGACCTTGATTCGTCTGATCTCCGTTGAGCCAGCGACCCCCAACCCATTGACCATTTACATATTTTCCTTCCTGCACTGAAAGTATGCCGGCTATTGGCGCACCCGGCGTGTTAGCCTCGAAGGTGACCGTCAGACCTGTACCGGCAAAAACAAATTCATCCGATCCAAGCGCAATCACGAGTCCCCCTGAGATCAAAGCCGGCGTTTGTGCACCTTGTGCGGCACGGTCATAGGTAACGTTCAATACGTAATCGCCCAGGCGTAGCTGTTGCGGCTGTCGCTGCTCGGGGCCTTCGGGCAACAAGCCTGCCATCAAACCCTTTCCCTGATACTCCAGAATTAGCGGGGCGAGTTGTGCTAGTGCGCCATAACCATCTGTAAGCGAGTTGCTCGTAGCCTCATCCAACGACTCAATGCTGAAGGGGCTAAAGCCAATCGCATCATGCTGGCCGAAAGCGTAAAACGCCTGGACCGAGTTAAGCGGAGCAGGAGCAATCTCAGGAACGAACAGTGGATTGCCCGAACGATGAAATTTTCGGCACCACTCAGCAAAACTCGAGAAGTAGACGTCGGGAGCCAGGAAATCTACTTTAGGAGCGCCGGCGCGCCAAACATCAATGAGGTGAAAAAGAGGACCCGCGCTCGGATACTGACCCGGTTGATACCCTGGGCGTATCAACGCCGCGTTCACAAACATGGGCAAGGGGTATTCGGCTTTACCTGGTTCGATCACTTGATTCACATAACGCGCAAAATGCCAGGCCATGAAGATTTCATCCGTGCCCGGCCCTTTGCCAAAAACTTCTTCCCACGTACCACGCGTCTTAAAACCATTAGCCGACCACGCCGCCCAGAACTCAGGAATCAGCCTATTCTTATGCTCCTCCAAATAGTTCATTAGCTCGATTGGGACAGGTTGATTGAAAAGCTTATCCGCGACGGCGCTGCGGTCACGCGAATCTGGAATCATTCCGATCTCGTTTTCGACTTGCACCATAATTACCGTGTGATTGTCGGCATCCACTTCGCGCAGGTGGCGCATGAACGCCGCAAACGCACGCGCGTCAGCGTCCAGGTTCTCTTTGCCAAAGGGGGAGAGTATCTCCAAACCTTTCCCGGCTTTGTCTTGTGATCGGGGGAATCGCTGTTGATTTGTCTTTACCCAGGCCGGCGCATAGCACGACATGCTGTTCTTCCAGGAAGCAAACCACAACGGCACCAGGCGCAGGTTGTGTTTACGAGCTTCCTGGATCAAGCCATCCACCAAAGTAAAGTCGAGTTTGCCCTCTGTTGGTTCGATCAGTTCCCAATAGACGGGAACCAGGACCGTGTTGAGGTTCAGCGCGGCGAGTCTGGGCCAGACGGGACGCATGAAGTCCAGGTTAGATGAAGTTGAATTACCCAATTCGCCTGCCAGCACCAGGAACGGCTTATCGTCAACGATGAGTTGGGTGGCAGTTCCTTGTTTACGAAGGTGGGGGAGCTTACTTGGCTGCGCCCCGCGAATGGAACCAAGACAGGTCAGTAAGATGGCACATGCGATAACGCAAGTTACCACTCTCTGTTTTAGCCTGAGTACTTTTATCTTCATCTAGACTCTCCAATCCTGGGTATCACTCTTCGCTCCGCAAACGCATTGGTGAAATCCAAAGTAGTGCCCGTCTGACGGATGTGCGAGCCTCATGAGTTCGCGCATCTTCGCAGTCAACTCGTCTTGAACTGGAACTTTGGCAGCTGGTTGCAGCGGCTCGATAAAGAGAACGTGGTCGTTGTCAGCTACTATCATCTTGCTTACGTTTAGTCGGAAAAGTGTAGGCGGTCAAGAAGAACCAGCGCCACTCAACCACAGAACCATTTGCCCGTAGAGACTGTGTCAATGCTCAGATGAGAAGCCCGACGTTGCCTGACGTGTGTCATGTTTAGGAGCAAGCTTGGCTTCACCCCGCGAGGGGTGCGATGTCTATAGCTCCAGACCGCTATCCCTTCCAGCGCTGTTCGGAGGGGCGGAACTCAATGTGAAAGGTATCATCC
>JAMQPI010000381.1 GCA_023717565.1 Pyrinomonadaceae bacterium
TTTGCCGACAATCGGACCGGGACGAATGATGGCTACCTGGACTACGATGTCGTAGAACTTTTGCGGCCGCAGGCGCGGGAGACACGACATCTGGGCCCGGCTTTCCACCTGGAACAAGCCAATCGTGTCGGCCTTTTGTAAGGTGGAATAAACTAAGGGGTCATCCTGGGGCAGATGTGCCAGGTTAACTTCTTCTCCATAAGCGTCGCGGATCAATTGGATCGAATCCTCTAGCACGGCCATCATGCCCAGCCCGAGCAGATCCACTTTAATCAGACCCAGGTCGGCGCAATCCTCTTTGTCCCATTGCACCACCACCCGACCCGGCATAGCAGCGGGCTCGAGCGGCACCACAGAATCAAGCTGGCCCTGGCAGATCACCATGCCGCCAGAATGCTGGCCCAGATGCCGCGGCAAATCCAGCACCGACTGATAAAGCTGAAAGAACTTTTTAATGCGCGGGTTGCGAAGATCCAATCCGGCATCGCGAAACTGTCGCCTGGTGGAGTCATTTGGATCCTTCCATTCCCAGGTCTGCACGAGGCTGGAAAGACGATCCAGTACGGCGTCGTCAAAGCCGAGCACCTTCCCCACTTCGCGCGCAGCGGAGCGCCCGCGGTAGGTGATGACATTTGCCGTCATCGCGGCCCCCAGTTTTCCGTAGCGCTCATAAACATATTGAATTGCCCGCTCACGCTGGTCTCCACTCGGCAGGTCGAGATCGATGTCAGGCCATTCGCCACGCTCTTCAGAAAGAAATCGTTCGAATAACAACTCCATGCCCACGGGATCAACAGCCGTAATTCCCAGTGAGTAACACACCGCACTGTTGGCAGCCGAGCCCCGCCCTTGAATCAAAATTCCCTGCTCGCGGCAAAACCGAACTATGTCCCAGACGATCAGAAAGTAACCTTCCAGTTTGAGTTTTTCGATCAGGACCAACTCGCGTTCGATTTGCCGCCGTGCGTGATCATATTTTGGCGCGCCGTTCTGGCCGGTGTAACGCAGCCGCGCGCCTTCGTCGGTGCGCTGACGCAGAAACGACACCATTGTCTCTCCGGCGGGCACGGGATATTTGGGAAACTCGTAACCGAGATCCGCGAGGGAAAACTTCAGCCGTGAAGAGAGCTCGAGAGTGTTGGCGATTGCCTCCGGCAGATCAGCGAAGAGGTCCATCATTGTCTGCGCCGACTTCAGATACCGCTCAGAATTGTTTGCCAGCAACCGCCCGGCGTTTTCCAGACGCACATGATTTCTGAGGCACGTAAAGACGTCAGCAACTTCGCGACGCGCGGGAGTTGCCTGGTAAATACCGTTGGTGGCCAGCAGCGGCAGCTTCAACCGCTTCGCCAGTTGGACCACCGCCTGGTTGCGCGCTTCTTCCGGGCGATTAAAATGGCGCTGCAACTCGGCATAAACATTCCCTTTCCCGAAAACGTCCAACAACCATTCGCCGGTTCTAATTGTTTTCTCCTCGTCTTCCCATCCCTTTCCGTCTTCCGCCCCCAGCGGCCCATGTTCTCCGCCAGTCAAACAAATCAACCCTCTTGCATGTGCCGCCAGTTCATCAGGGGTGACCGCGCATTCACCAAGTTTGGCGTGCTTCGGCACACGCAGTTTCATTAGTGTGATTAGGCGGCAGAGATTCTGATACCCGGTGCGGTTGCGCACAAGCACCGGTATGCTCACGGTGCGTTTCTGCGAAGAGGAATGTTCTGGTCCAAAGTCCAAAGTCCAAGGTCCAAGATCCTGTTTTTGACGTTGGACGTTGGACTTTGGACCTTGGCCTTTGACCGGACGTTGGACATTGGACGTTGGACTTTGGACACTTATTTCCGCCCCGATATGGGCCTTGATCCCATTCTTCTTTGCCGCCATGTGAAAACGCGGCGCTCCGTACACACCGTCTCGATCCAACAGCGCCATCGCCGGCATTTTCAGCTCGGCACAGGCAGCTATCAATTCTTCCGGCACCGAAGCGCCCTCCAAAAAGCTGAATGCTGATTTGGCGTGTAACTCAACGTAGGTCATTGCCGATTTCCGATTGCCAATTGCCGATTGCCGATTGTATTGTGATTGATCCTGGGCAAAGTATTTCCACTCAACTGTCCTAACTACCAATCGGCAATTGGCAATTGGCAATCGGAAATGACTTCAGTCGTAGATCCCTTCCACAAACCACACACCGCTACTCAGTTCGCGATAAATCCGATAAATGAATTGCAGGGGTGAAGAGGTCGATAGGAGTGAAATCTCTGCACGCTTTTCTACGGTGACATCCCATTCATCTCGCGCCCAACGATCTTCGCGCCACCAATCACCCGTCGTCCGCCATGGACCACCAAGCCGCACCACTTTCCCATGCACGCTTCGATTCGATCCCCAGGCACTGATCTGCGTGGGATAGCCCCGGTTGGCTTCCACCAGCGCTCGCAAAGGCGGACGAAAAACTCGGAAAGCCAGAAGGCATTTCGGATTTCGGATTTCGGATTTCGGATTTTTCTGTCTCCTTCTGTTAACGTTTTCTTTCAAGCCAAATCTCTTCATGCGAAAGGCTCCGGGCCGGTGCGTATCAACCAACTCCGGCGAGCCGGTGTTTTCAGGGCCTACCAGCTTTGCCAGCCTGGCCAGAGTAAGTTCCAGCTTTTCAGGTTGCGGCGCCAAAGGAATAAAGAGGCCGTTCTGAAGGACACGCGGTTTGACCGGCTCACAGGCAATCGACACTCCGATGACCGCTGTTTGTGGAGGATGCATTTCCGTGTCGAGCAGCAAGAGCTTCAAAAACACTTTTGGGTCGCGCATTGGAGAAGGAAGATTCAGCCGGCGTTCGTGAGAGGTCTGATCTTCCAATTTCATCAGCACACGCAATTCATTAGTTGCCAGAGCATATGCATTCAGACTGGCGCAAAGCTGATTGAGCAAACGCGCAAAGATGAATGAAAGTGGCTCGAGCTCCGCGAGCGCATGTTCCAACTCGATCGAGTTTTCGAAAACAGGTGCGGGTTGTTTGAGAATTAGATGACGTTCAGTTTTCCCGCCGGCAAGTTGTTGCAGCCTGATTCCTTCCTGGCCCAACCGCTCCGAAATGCCGGCGACTGGCAAGCTGGCAAAATCAGCAAACGTGCGCACACCCCACATCGTCAACGTTTCCAGGATCTTTAGTATTTCATCGCGTTGCTTCTTTTCGTCCAACGTCCAACGTCCAGGGTCCAAGGTCTGTTTATTCGAGCTTGAGTTGTGGGGAGATGACGTTAGACCTTGGACCTTGGGCCTTGGACTTAATTCCGAGATAGGTAGTTCTCCCAGACAGGTGAGTTCTTCGCCGGGAGAAATAAAGGTAATGCCCTCGAAGAACCTGGCCGCATGTATGGCGGCATCCGGATTCCCGGCTAAAGCCACATTGACTCTGCATCCCAACCCGGCCGATTCTTTTGGGCGCGCAGCGCATTTCGCGATCTGATTCGCCAGCTCGTAGGCTGAGCCAAAAAGCAGTTCACAACCCTCGGCGTCAATTACCACCGTATCGACCGCCGTCTCTTCGACCAAAGGCGAGAAAGCGGTGGCAAACTCCGCTAATGACACTCTGTCGGTAATCCCTTTCCCAAAAATGCACGCAAACATGTGGGTACCTTTTCAACTGAGGGAAACTCAGGCCAGATGAACGTGGGCGAAGATTAGCGAATATTACCGAATATTGTCAAGCGAGGATTATTGAGCCCGGGCGCGAAACTGTGCGTCCCCGGCGCCTAAATGAACCGGCTTTTGACGCGAAATCTGGAACTCCATTCTGCTGATGAGACTGGAATGGGTGGGATCATTTGTTAAGCGGCGCGGCGACGCGATAAGGGAAGGCCGGTTGAAAGATGTCTGGCTAACGGAAGACCATACGTCAACTTCACGGTTCAACTTCAAAGCCAGTGACGCACAAGAGCGAACGCACGAATCTTCCGCGATTACTAACAAAGCAGTGGGTGTGTTTTCTACTACGCGGCGGAAGCGATACCACCAGGATGAGATGATTCGCCGTGCATCTGCACCCACCAAATCCCCGATATCAAGGACCACAATTCCAAATCCTCCGCCCTGCAAAAGCAGATCAGTAGCTTTGAAAGCATGCTCGACATTTGCGGCACAGCGTATCCAAAGTAATCGCTCTAAATTCAACCCGGCTTCCGCGGCCGAGATGGGATCGAAGGTGTCGCTGGTGTCTATTAACACACCGACTTCTTCATGGGTCGTGGCGTAGGCCAGCGCTGAAATCATGAAGCTGGTGCGACCGGAAGAAGCAGGTCCAAAAATCTCTGTAATTGCACCACGGGGAAGTCCTCCCGTAAGAGAATCAACTTCCAAGATCCCCGTGGAGACAACGGCAACAGGTGGTTTCTCCTGGAGCTTGAAAGCGGTAGCAAAGCGACTCGAGACCTCAGATTCAATTTCAGCTTTGGAAATTGCAGCTCTCATAAATTTATAATCACTTGACGCCAGTTATCCTCTTCGGTAATATTCGTTTGATTTTCGCTTACGGACGAAAATCTAGCACACTCCAGTGAATCGTTACAAGAGAGGAAATCAAAATGCCAGTAACGGCGCGCCAACGGCAGGTCTATGACTTCATTAACCGCTTTATAGAAGTAAACAGACAGCCACCCACCATTGCCGAGATCGGTAGGCAGTTCAAGATGAGCTCTTCGGCCAGCGTTCACAGCATTCTCTCGGCCCTGGAACGGGAGAGACTCATTAGGCGGATCCCCAATGTCAGTCGTGGGATCGAAGTAGTTGCGGAAGAAACTTCCAGCAACGGTTACGAGATTCCTCTACTTGGCGCCGTCGCCGCCGGCCAACCGATTGAGGCGATTCTCACTGACGACACTGTCTCAGTTCCACGCGATATGATCGGACACGGTCGCACTTTTGCACTTCGGGTCCGTGGCGATTCCATGATTGAGGAAAATATCCAGGATGGCGACATCATTATTGTCGCTTCACAAGGGACTGCTGAGAATGGCCAGATGGTCGTGGCGTTGATCGACGGGACTTATGCGACGGTGAAGAAGTTTTATCGCGAGTCTGAGTTTATTCGACTCGAGCCGGCCAACCCGCAGTTCAAACCAATCTTCATCAAAACTCCGGAAAGGATCCAAATCCAGGGCGTGGTGCGAGGATTGATTAGGAAGTTTGGACAACCGGCTCAAGTAGTCAGTGGTCAGTAGTCAGTGGTCAGTAGTCAGTGGTCAGTAGTCAGTGGTCAGTAGTCAGTGGTCAAGATCCGTTGTCAGTGGTTAGTGGTCCGTTGTCAGTGGTCAGTGGTTAGTGGATACCGGTCAGTAGTGAGATGGCTCTCTTCGTCATGACCCGCTAGGGGTTAGATGTTTATAGACCGGAACCTTACACAAGACCCAGCGCCGTTCGAAGGAGCGGAAAGTGTCTTGAGGAGTACCAGGCCGCTTGAGTTCCGCTC
>JAMQPI010000394.1 GCA_023717565.1 Pyrinomonadaceae bacterium
GCGACACCGCTTTGGATTTTCGATTCAGGATTCAATTTGCCGACCAATCCAAAGCGGTGTCGCGCAAAGCCTTGCCACCGCACTCCCAAAAAAGGCTCTCTCTCTACGATGCACGAAGTGCGTCGACAATCTTGAATCGTGACGCTCGAATGGACGGCAGCAACGAACCAAACAAGCCTATTGCCAAACCGAAAATTAACGCCATCAACATCAGGTCCGGAGTGACGCGGAAGTTAAAGGCTATCTCGCTGAAAGTTGTAAAGTTGCTCGTGCCGGTCGAAACGAGGTTCAGCGGTAACGCCAACAGAATGCCAATTCCTACACCAAGGATCGCGATAGCCAGCGACTCCAAAACGAAGGCTATAAGAATACTGAGACGACCGAAACCGAGCACTCGCAGTGTGCCGATCTCTTTTGTCCGCCTGGCTACAGCCGCATACATCGTGTTCATGCCCGCAAACCCGGCGCCAATGGCCATGATCAGAGCAATAAAGACGCCAAAGCCCTTGAGAAGACCCGACGCAACGCCCTGCTGGTCCTCGTAAAAAGTCCGTTCAGCCGTAGCTTTCAGATGGAGCCTCTGATCGTCCGTAATTCGCTTCGCCAGCGCCGCAAGGGTTGACTCGTCTTGCACACGCAACAGAACCGAAGTGAAATCTTCACGCTTTGTGGCGTTACCCAGGGATTTTACATCCACCCAGATCTCGGATTCAGAAGCCTTGCCGCTAGCGTCGAAGAGACCGACGACGGTGTAGTCTGTGGCCTGCACCCGAAATTTATCGCCAACGTCCAGACCTTGAAATCTCTCTGCAATGCGCCGGGAAACGATGGCCTCGGTAAGTCCTGGCTGGAACATGCGACCAGCGACCTGAGTGAAACCGGATCGCAGTTTGGCCGACATTGGACCGATACCCCGAATGATAACGTTTGATCCCTGACTCATTCCCTTGCGAGGTTTATAGATGAGTGTCATCAATTCCGGGGCGACCAGCGGTTGGTCACCTTCTTTAACGACGCCGTCGAGAAACTTCAGATCGTTAAGGTTTTCCTGGGTTAGTGAGCTGTTTAGTTCAGCAGTGCTTCCTTCGCGTAACACTATTAGATTCAGAGGTTCTCCACTGCTTTCCAGAGTGAGATCGATGCCACGCGCCAGGGCCATCACCATTAGGAATACGCCTATCGTGAGGCCAATACTCAACGCAGTCGCCAGAGTACTAGACTTACGCACGGTGATATTGCGGAAATTGTATTTGAGAGGTAATGCCATTATTCAGTGCTGCGGAGAGCTTCTGCTATCGTCATCCCAGATACACGAAAGGCCGAATAGCTAACGCTGATTGCCCCCACCAGCACCGAGACCACGAAAGCACTGAGCAGAGTTGTCCTGGTAGGGACGAACGCTTGAAAAGGTGCCTGGGGGATATACAAACTCACGTCGAGCGAGTTGAACAGGATAACAGCTAATCCGATGCCGATGAGCGCGCTGAGGGTGGTAACCAGTAACGCCTCCCCGAGTAGCAATCCGGCAATGGTCCCTCGCTGGAAGCCTAGAGCCTTGAGCGTTCCCACTTCCTTTGTTCGCTCGCGCACCGTCATGGCCATTGTGTTGGCCATCACCAGCAACAACGAAAAGGCAATCGCCCCCATAATTCCATACATAAACTGCTTCACTCCACCCGTCATAGCTTCAAAGCTCATCGCAAACTCGCGTTCACTTTCGGTCTTGGTCGGTGCATCGGTGTTAATAAAAATAGAGTCTATCGCCTGCGCGATCTTAGGAACATCAGCCGCCGAGTTCGCTAGAATGCTGAAAGTCCCGACCTTGTCTTTGGCCCATTCGGGAAACAACTCGTTCATGTACTCGTGGTGGAAATAAAGCGTCTTCTCGTCGCCTCCTGTGACAACTCCCCGAATTATGAATTCCATACTCGCGGTATAGATCGGACTGCGGAGCGTAATACGCTGGCCCGGGGTGAATCCGTATAGCTTGACCAGCTTCTGGCCCACTATCGCTCCCTGCCGGTCATTGATGAACGCTTGCCACTCGGCCTCGGACATCTTTAGTTCCGGGTAGTTTTCCCGTAACTTGTTTGCATCCACCCCGAAGTTTGCGAAGAAATTCTTCTCGTCCTTGTAAATTCCTCCGAACCAACTAAACGGCATAACGTTCTTTACCCCTGGGACAGTGGCCATTCGTTGTAGGTGGGCGGCCGGCAGCGGGAATGTCAGCGAAACCGAATGCCGCGTCCACAGACGTAGCGGGCTTGCTTCAGCGCTGCCTCGGGAAAACTCTGTCAACATAGTTGCCAGAGTAATGATCAAAAACAGGGATACCACAATGCTCAAAGCCGTAAGGAGTGTGCGTCGCTTGTTACGCAGGATGTTCTTCAAAATGAGTTTGCTGAACTTCATAAAAACGCTCCTCCCTAGCGCTGGCTTTCACCAGTAAGTCGAATGACGAGGGCCTGGATCGACACTCCGGCGCGCCCGTCAGTGGATTTTGCTGCTAATTTACGATACCCGGCCCAATTGTCCAACCGAAATGCTGGTTATGTCACCGGGATACGCAGTCTAACCCTGAAAGTTCAGGAGTAGTAGTCATGAGACACCGCGGCACCGAAGAATTTACAAGTTTTTACAAAACGTTGGTTCGGTACGGGGAAGATCTCGGCAACCACTTAAGTCTAGATATCATAGCCCAGCCAAACGCGCGGACGAGTTTCTGGCTCACCCCGGAGGGGTCAAATGTTTATAGCACCAACGCCGAACTTCCCCCCTCCGCCGTTCTGAGGGGCGGAACTCAACTTGGCGGGTACTCGTCTCGTTTCATTCCGCCCCTCAGAACGGCGCAGGGGTAATGATTGTGCCTCGGTCTATAAACATCCGACTCCTCCGGAGTGAACCCAAATACGCATCCTCCGACCCAACTTCGTCGTACTGTCCCTTTTGGATTACACTAACTACGACCTCGGTTCCCCATCATGAAAGCGATTCCTGAACAGACCATCGCACACTACCGTATCCTGGAGCCGCTGGGCTCGGGCGGCATGGGCGCAGTTCATAAGGCCTATGACAAAAAACTACAGCGCGTAGTCGCTATCAAACTCCTAAAGCCGGAATACGTCTCTCATCAAGATCGCCGTCGTCGCTTTTTTCAGGAGGCCCGAGCTGCTTCCGCTCTAAATCATCCCCACATTCTTACCGTATACGACGTCGGAGAGGACGAGGACGGGACGCCATATATAGCCATGGAGTATGTGGAAGGTGAGACGCTGCGTCAGAAGATCAAGGCTCGAGCATTTCAGATTAAGGAAAATCTGGAGATTGCGATCCAGATTGCCGAAGGCCTCGCCAAAGCTCACGAGGCGGGAATTATTCATCGCGATCTCAAGCCTGAAAACCTGATGATCAGACAGGACGGCTACGCGAAGATTCTCGACTTCGGTCTGGCGAAACTCATAGCCCAACGAGAACGCGCGTTCGTCGCTGATAGTGAACAGAAAACTCTCTTGCGAGTGGATACCGAGTCCGGGACCATGATGGGGACTGTCAACTACATGTCACCGGAGCAGTTGTTGGGCCAACGCGTGGACCGCCGCTGCGACATCTTCTCCTTCGGGGTTGTTCTTTGCGAGATGCTGACGGGAAGCTGTCCGTTCGTTAATCAAAACCGGATTGACACGATGCACGCGATTCTCCACGAAGAGCCGAGGATGCTTGACTACAACAGAACAGAACTGCCGTTGGAACTTCAACGCATTCTGGGAAAGGCGTTGGCCAAGGCGCCCAAAGATCGCTATCAAACCGTTACTGAGCTAGCCACGGAACTGAGCGTTTTTAAGCGCAATTTCGAACTTGGCAAGATCATCCCCGCCGGAACTAAAAGCAAACTGGTCCTGGCCCGGGCAAAATCAGTCTCCCGTGCTGACCAAATAGACTACGCCAGCGAGCTTAACGAAGCTCAATTCAAAGCGGTAATGACCACTGAAGGCCCGCTGCTGATCGTCGCCGGCGCTGGTACAGGGAAGACGCGAACCCTGGTCTATCGCGTCGCGCGTTTGGTGGAGACCGGAGCGCGCCCCGAGTCAGTGCTGCTACTCACGTTCACCCGTCGAGCTGCCAACAGCATGCTGGCGCGCGCGGCTTCGTTGGCCGACGCGCGCTGCCAGCGCGTCTCCGGCGGCACTTTTCATTCGCTGGGTCATTCAGTCTTGCGAAAGTTCTCCGAGCTATCTGGCGTTGACCGCAACTTTACGGTGCTCGATCAAAGCGACACCGAAGATCTGATTGATCTGCTGCGCCGGCAGCTGAAGCTGACCAAGGGCCGTCACTTCCCTCGCAAACGGACCATCGGCGCTATCTTCAGCATGATGGTCAACAAGGTCAGCCCGATGAAGCAAGTGCTCAATCAAGACTACCCTCAGTTCATCGACGAGCGTAAGGCCCTCGAACAGCTATACAAATCGTTCGAAGAATTCAAGCGCAGCCGGCAGATGCTCACCTATGACGACTTGCTGGTGCGACTGCGCGAGGCGCTCGAAGGAAGTGCGGAGTTGCGCAAGCAGCTTTCCGACCAGTACCGCTACATAATGGTGGACGAGTATCAGGACACCAACAAACTTCAAGCGCAGATCGTCAAGCTGATGACTGCCACGCACGACAATGTGGCTGTGGTCGGCGATGAGTTCCAGTCAATCTATTCATTTCGCGGCGCCAGCCACAAAAACATGCTGGAGTTTCCGAAACTCTTTCCCGCCGCGCAGGTAATCAAACTGGAAGAGAACTTCCGCAGCACCCAACCAATCCTCGACGTGGCGAACGCGATCATTGAAGACGTCAAGGAAAGCTACTCGAAGCGTTTGTTTTCCCGCATCGAAGGAGGCGAACCACCCGTCGTCGTAAGCGCCCGTGACGAACCCGAGCAGTCGCAGTTCGTGGCGGAGCGCATCGAAGAATTGCGCGAGCAGGGGGTTCCCCTCAGCGAAATCGCCGTGCTGTTTCGTTCCAGCTCTCACTCATTCGACCTGGAAATAGAACTGGGCAAACACGGAATTCCGTTTCGCAAATTCGGCGGCATCAGGTTTGCCGAATCCGCTCATGTCAAAGACGCACTGGCGTTCCTCCGCATCGTGGTAAAGCCTTCGGACACGCTTTCCTGGTTTCGGGCGCTGAAACTGATCGACCACATTGGTGACGCTACGGTCTATCAGATACTCGAGCATCTCGGGGTGGAGAAGAAAGAGTATAGATCTGCCAGAACGAAGGAAGGCCTGTTTAGAAAGCTACACCGGTTTCCCGGGCGGGCAAGCTACCAAACTCAACTGGGAAGGCTGGCGCGCGTTCTGACCAGCGTACTCGAAAGCAAGTCGCCTGGTGAGCAACTCTCAACTGTGTTGCGTTTTTATCGGCCACTGCTAAAAACCAAGTACGACGACGCTCCCCGGCGAGGGCGCGACCTCGAACACTTGCAGACGATCGCCAAGCGCTACAAGACCTCGGCCAAGTTGCTGGATGACGTGGCTCTCGACCCTTCGGACGCAACTCAAAGGAGCGCTGCCAGGCGCGGCACCGGCTTCGTTACGCTGTCGACGGTGCACTCGGCGAAAGGCCTGGAGTGGGACAGCCTGTTTGTGATCTGGATGACTGACGGCTGGTTTCCTTCATCTCGATTTCAGGATGAGTTCGACGACCTGGAAGAAGAACGCCGGCTGTTGTATGTGGCTACGACGCGGGCGAAGCGAGAGCTTCACTTCGTCTACCCGTTGAACGTTTATCGAGGCCCGGAAACCGATTCCGTCCCGGCGCTCTCGCGGTTTCTCGAACCCATTTCAGACACGATTCTGCCGCGCGCTTCACTGCTCGGTGTTGAATGAACTTTATGGAGTGCGCCGGCAGAGCGGAGCGGCGACGGCGCTTTGGATTTGCCCTGACCACACTATCCCAGGCTATTGTATTGGACTCACAATTCCGGTTCCTGTGAGCCAAGTTAGGAGAATCATTATGAAATACTTGATGCTTGCTCTCATCCTGCTGGTACCAGTGGTAACCCTCGGTCAGCACAGCCATGCTCCAAAAGTAAGGGAAGCGGCGTCACTGGCCTCCGGGTTAGGCGAGGTGAATCATCCGGTCTCGACCACAAATCCCGAGGCACAAAAGTTTTTCAATCAGGGGTTGGCTTACATGTACGGCTTCAACCACGAGGAAGCTGTTCGTTCATTCAAGCGCGCCGGTGAACTCGACCCGCAGTTGGCCATGGCGAATTGGGGCATTGCGCTCGCGCTGGGTTCAAACTACAACCTGCAAGCCGACTCACCACAGCTGAAAGAGGCGTACGCCAACCTGCAAAAAGCATTAACCCTGTCGCAGAAGAATTCGGAACACGAACGCGCGTACATCGAAGCGTTGGTGAAGAGGTATTCCAACGACGAGCAAGCCGACCGGCAGAAACTCGCCCTTGATTACAAGAACGCCATGGGCGAAGTGGTCAATCGTTATCCCGACGACCTGGACGCAGCTACGCTTTACGCCGAAAGCATGATGAACCTGCGACCCTGGAAACTGTGGTCGCTCGACGGGAAGCCGGCT
>JAMQPI010000405.1 GCA_023717565.1 Pyrinomonadaceae bacterium
GCCAAACACTGGATTGATATCCTGGGAATGCTGGAGCGAAAAACAAAGGGCAACCTGGCGCCTCAGGAGGAAAAAATCCTCGAAAGCCTGCTGGCGGATCTACGCATGCAGTATGTTTCGCTCACCAGCTCCGTGTCGCCAAAAGCATCCGGGGCATACACCGGCCGCGACATTATTGGTGGCTAACACCAAGCGCAAATCGTGAATCGCAAATCGTGAATAGTCGATGTGGCTATTTACCCTTTACGATTCACGATTTACGATTTACGAGATGAAACTGACTTTCCTTGGCACCGGCACGTCAACGGGTGTTCCGTCGATAGGCTGTGAATGTGAGACCTGTGCTTCGGACGATCCCCGGGACAAAAGACTTCGCGTTTCAGTTCTAGTAGAACACGGCGGCCAGACTGTACTAGTTGACACCTCGTCCGACTTTCGGCAGCAGGCTTTGCGACACGGGCTGAGACGACTCGACGCGGTACTGATAACCCACTGTCACGCTGATCACATTTTCGGTCTGGACGACATTCGGCCTTTGAACTTTCGTTACGGCGCACTGGGCGTCTACGCCAACGAACGGGCCTGGCCTGATATTCGGCGGATCTTCAAATACATCTTCGAGCCTTCCCATTTCGGCGGCGGCCTGCCGCAAGTTATTCCACACACGGTCATGCCAGGAGCACCCTTTTGCCTGGGCGACGAGTTGGAGATAACCCCGCTCGAAGTCATCCACGGACGGCTTCCGGTCATGTGTTATCGCTTTAATGATTTCGCCTATGCCACGGACTTGAGTCTTATTCCACCGGATACGCTTGAGGCCATGGCGGATCTCGAGGTGTTGGTGCTTGACTGCCTGCGGTTTAAGGAACACCCGACTCATTTGTGGCTGGACAAGGCGCTTGAGTATGTTGAGGCCATAAAACCGCGGCGCGCATATTTCACCCACATGGCCCACGACGTAAAACATGCGCGCGATTCCGCTCGTCTGCCAGCGGGAGTCTCATGGGCATATGACGGGCTCGTTGTCAGCGATGAGTGATGCATCGGTAGGGCAGTGGTCGGTTCATTTATCATTTATCATTTGCTCGTTGTGATCTGAATAACCACTCACTCAAGCTGCGTGTCATGAGGTCAGTACCACCATGCGGTAGCGGTGGGTCGGGTCCTGATCACTAGCGCCGAGTGGAATCGCAACTCATGACCCACCGCTACCGCATGGTGGTACTGACCTCATGACACGCAGCTTGAGTGAGTTGATACTAGAAATGAGAAATGGAAAATGATCTGACACTACCGCCTTAACTAATCACCAAGAACCGGATATCGCGCGGAGCAGATGGTCCAGTACACAGATGCGCCTCTTTCACGGCACTGACAACGCTGAAATCCAACGCCCCACGGTCTTGACCCTCGGCGTTTTTGATGGGTTGCACCTGGGCCATCAACTGATCATGCGCACCGTTGTAGAGAGGGCCAGTGCCCTCGGCGCCGTTCCCACTGCCATCACTTTTGATCCGCATCCGCGCGCGGTCCTGCATCCCCAGTCTTCGCCGCCGCTACTGCAAACCCTGGATCAGAAAGTCGAAGGCTTTGGCGTTCTCGGCATCGAACAGACGATCGTAGTTCGTTTCACTGAAGAGTTTTCGAAGATTCCGGCGGAAGACTTTCTGCGCGACGTTGTGATGGACCGCCTGCATGCCAGGGAAGTTTATTTGGGACGAGGCTTTGCTTTCGGCCACAACCGCGAGGGCAATATTGAGCTCCTGCGTCAGGTCAGCCAGGCCTTGGGGTTTGTTGCCGGTGAGGTACCAGAAGTTGGTCTCCGCGGCCAGCGGGTAAGTTCAAGCAGGATTCGAGAGTTGCTGGCGCAGGGGAAGGTGAATCTGGCGCGCCGAATGCTGGGGCGCCCGTATGGTGTGGAGGGTCGCGTTGAACGAGGAAATGAGCGCGGCCATACGTTGGGGTTTCCCACGGCCAACCTGCGTCCGCATAACCGCGTCATACCCGCGAATGGCGTTTATGTTACGGGAACTTTGATTGACGGGCAGTGGCGACGCAGCGTCACCAATGTGGGCACGCGGCCGACCTTTGAAACCGGTTCGGAACCTTCGGTGGAGACATTCGTAATGAATTGGTCTGGAGATCTTTACGGCGACGTGATTCGAGTGCGCTTTCTTTACCGCCTGCGTAACGAGCGGAAATTTGATTCGCTGGAATCCTTGAAAACTCAAATTACCAAGGACGTCGACCGGGCCCAGAATTACTTCGATCGTGCCGGCGCCAGGCACATGTTATCAATCCTTTGAGGGATGGTGTTCGAGACTGGATAAGGTTACAGTTAATCCGGTCTATTGGTGAGAGGGCGGGCAGAGCCCGCTTTTGTTGACTTAAGAGCCCATGATGAAAATAGAGCAAGCATTAGTTCCGATTTCTAAGGTCTCCGCAGTACCGGAATCCAATGGCGCGAGCCGGAACGGGGAAGCGGTTCGGTCGCGCCTGCCGAAAGTTGACGCACCGCCGGCGCCGCTCAACGATGAACTCGTTGACCAGATTCTCAAAGGACGGGGATTGCGGGGTTGGTTGCGCGTGGCCAATGTCACTCGAGTGCTCGGCCTGCTGTCGCTGTATCTCTTTCTGGATAGCTACGATATTCGCGCGAAATTTAATCGGCGCACTGCCGAACGGCTAAGAGAGGCCTCGCGTGCGGGCGGGCGCCGGGCGCAGTTTGTGCAACTCTGCCGCGATCTTGTCGGACGAATGGTCGATAGAGCTATCCGAGCATTGCGTTTTGTTGTTTTTCGCGGCGCCGAAGGCTCCAACAAGAAGATGGCGCGGCTCGAACTACAGGCGATCTGGTTGCGCGAGAACTTGATTGCTCTCGGACCCACCTTCATAAAAATCGGCCAGGCTCTTGGTACTCGCGGCGATCTGTTACCGCTTTCCTACATTAAAGAGCTCTCCATCTTGCAGGACCAGGTTCCGGCATTTCCCTCGGCCGAAGCCTACGCGCGAATAGAGGCCGCCCTCGGTCGCAGTTTGCGGGAAGCTTATGCTGAGATCGATGCCGAGCCCATTGCCGCCGCCTCTTTGGGTCAGGTTTACCGAGCCCGCTTGCACGACGGCCGGGAAGTGGCAGTCAAAGTACAGCGGCCTAACCTCAAAGAGCTTATCAGCTTCGACATTGCGATTCTGTACCGCCTGGTGAAACTAACCAACCGGTTCTTCCCTCGCGCGAATGAGAACGCCGACTGGGAGGGCATGCTGCGAGAGTTCTACCAAACTATCTTTGAGGAAATGGACTACGCCCGCGAAGGGCGCAACGCAGATCGTTTCCGACACAACTTTCGCGATTGGCGAGTGGTTCGCGTGCCGGTGATTCATTGGTCCCATAGCGCTTCACGTGTGCTAACCATGGAGTTTGTGCGTGGGACCAAGGTTGTTGATCTGGAAGCGTTGCGCGCCAGGGGGATCTCACCCGTTAAGGTTAATAGACTTCTGGTGCGCGCCTATTTGAAGCAACTGCTTGAAGATGGGTTCTTCCACGCTGATCCGCATCCGGGGAACCTCCTGGTGATGGATAGTGGTCACCTGGTCTTCTTCGACTTTGGCATGACCGGCCGGATCACGCCGAATTTGCAGTCGCAGATGATCGACGCCTTTTTCCACGTCGTAAGTCGCGACGTGCATGGCCTGGGACAGGACATTATCAACCTCAACTTCCTGAAGCCCGGGGTCGATCCAGAGACGATTCGTCCCGTCGTAGAGGGACTCTTCGAACACTATCTGAATCTGAAGCTGGGTGAGGTGAACTTCAAAGAGTTGACTTACGACCTTGCCGAGGTGATGTATGAATATCCTTTCCGGCTGCCAGCCAATTTCACCTACGTTATGCGGGCACTGATGACTTTGGAAGGAATTGGTATCGTCACCGATCCGGAGTTTAGTTTCTTCGAAACCGCGAAGCCGTACGCGAAAGAGTTCATGCTGAAACGTGAGGGACGCAGGTTCCGCAAGTTGATCTTCGACAAGATTACCGGCCGCGAGAACGGCAGTGATCGGATCCAATGGAGCAAGGTCTGGAAGCTGACCAAGATGGCCGCCAACATGTACTTGAATCCGTAGCCAGCCACCTATCAATACTCACATCTCTATTCCCTCGCCTCGATCCTTGCGTTCTGCGTGCCTGAATGCGCCTACGCACGCGAGAATTATGACGACAGTTCCCAGCACCCGGATCGCGCCTCCGATCTTCTCTGTCGACGGAAGCAGGCCCAGGGTGCCAAGCATATAGTTCCAGTCATGCAGAGTGTCCTCGCCTCCAATGAGATCGAGTCGCAGAGCGAGCGAGTCTCCGGCATATACGGAGACATTTAGAATGCTTTCACCTACCCAAAACAGCACCAGCGCGGCTGAATAGAATTTCTTGTGATACGAGAAATAGCCCACGAACAGTGCTGGCATAATCACCTGGAACAGCGAACCGCCGGCGATCATCATGAATTCGCCGAAGGGTCGGAAAACAATGTGTCCCGCTTCGTGGATGAGAAGGTTCACGCCATCGATCAAGTGCCACTGATAAGGATCATAGGCACACCAAAGGAAATAGGCAGCTGCAATCCCGGCGACAATAAGCTTAAGTGGATCCTTGTTCATGCAAATGTTCGAAGCTCTTAAGTAGGTCCTCCGTCAGTACGCTCAACCACAGAACCATTTGCCGTAGCCAATGGATGCTAAGTTCAACCAAGCCAGTACCAGTCAGCTTTGTTTGATGTGCGCAGTACACTCCATTCTTCCGCAAATGGTTGGAGGGTTTCTGCCGTGTTGAGCTTGGCATCCATTGGCTACGGCAAATGGTTCTGTGGTTGAGCAGTGCTTGAGCTGGTTGGGCTCGCTTCCCTGAACGAAACGGCTGTTTCACATCGCATGGAACAGCCGTTTCGGTTAGCGAACAATTTATGAAACTACTTCATTTCCCGGTCACCTTCTCACCATTCGTAGCGGGCAGGTTCATCTGATTGCGGAACAGATTGAGCAGCAGCAAGGTGCCGATTCCTCCGCCGCCACCGCCGTCGCCCGAACCGCCCGAAGCCATGATGTCCGGAGTGATGCGTACTCCTTTCTCGCCGATCACTTTCAGCACTTCAACTAGTGCGACTCCCTGGGCGCCGAGCGCGTTGACCTGTTCACGATAGGCGACGCC
>JAMQPI010000410.1 GCA_023717565.1 Pyrinomonadaceae bacterium
TCCGGGGGGAATGGGTGCTTAACATCCTTGCGCAGACTCATCGCGTAGATGTACGCGTCGCGATTGGTTGCGTAGTTGAACTCAATCTGGGAAATCTGCGGCGCAAACTCGCGATCGCTGAGGAAGTAGAGATAGTTTCCCTGCGGATCCCACGCCGGGTTGTAGGCATTGAACATGTCGTCGGTAAGCCGGTTGAGCTTTCCGTCCGCGGCGTTCCAAACGTAGACCGACGCGAAGCCGCTGCCCGAGACTGCCATACTAAATGCGAGATAGTTTCCACGGGGTGACCATACGTAGTCGCGGATCTGGCCGCGCGGCGAGTCGGCGATTTCAATGACCTTTCGATCCGACAGGGTAACTACATGGACTTTCCCATCCTTGTCGCCGAAAGCGATTCGTTGGCCGTCGGCGGACCATTCGGGTTGAAAGCGCATCGCGGTGCCGCCGCGAGTGATTTGTTCTGGAGCTTTCAATCCATCCTGGGGAACGATGTACAGCTCTTCCTCGCCGCTCAAGTCGGAAATAAAGGCGATGCGCGAACCGTCGGGGGACCAGCTGGGCCACTTGTCGTGCGCGCCTGATGAGTGAGTGAGATTGCGCGTCGGTCCTTTCTCGATGGGAGCACTAAAGATGTCGCCGCGGGCTGCGA
The DNA here is from genome assembly GCA_023717565.1 of Pyrinomonadaceae bacterium. Classification (GTDB taxonomy): domain Bacteria; phylum Acidobacteriota; class Blastocatellia; order Pyrinomonadales; family Pyrinomonadaceae; genus PSRF01. The sequence goes on from JAMQPI010000410.1 coordinate 650, forward strand.
AAACCGCGCGCTCGCCTTTCGGGCTCAGGCCAACAGATTCGATCTGATTGGCCGCGGACACGCGGCTGGGTCTGCGCGCCAGGCCGTCATCGGGCACGGTGATGGAGATGGCATTACTCTTTCGACTCTTTGTGTCGAGTACCTGCAACTGGCCATCCATCTCGTAGACAATCTTTCCCTCGTTGTCGGAGCTGGGCCAGCGCACATCCCAGAGCTTGCTGTTGGTTATCTGAGTTGTTTTGCCGCCGGGTACGTTGTAAGCGAAGAGGTTGAAGTGCCCGTCGCGATCAGAGTTGAAATAGATCGTGTCTCCGATCCACATCGGGTCTCGACTCGGTCGCGGCCCTTCGCTGATCTGCCTGGTGGCGTAACTCTTCAAGTCGAAGATGTCGAGACTGTTCGCCTGACCGCCGCCGTAACGTTTTTCAGATCTGAAATCGCGCGATTGAGGTGAATAGACAATCTGTCCCGCTTCGGGAGAGAAATCTCCGGAGCCGGCGGTCGGCATTGGCAGCGCCTCGGCTGGTCCACCCTCGACTGAGACGGAGTAGAGACGAGCGATGGGTAAGGCCCACGAGTCGCGCTGAGATCGGAAGAGAATTCTTTGTCCGTCTCTGGTCCAACCATAGACCTGGTTGTCGTAACCCCAGCGCGGTGCCAACGGTCCCTTGGCCGGGTAGAAAGTGAGTTGTCGCGGCACGCCGCCACCGGAGGGAATCACATAGATCTGCTCATCGCCGTCATATTGTCCGGTGAAGGCGATCCATTTGCCATCGGGAGAGAACTTCGCAAAGACTTCCACTCCCGGATGTGCCGTCAGTCGGATGGCCGAACCTCCGGTGGCTGGCGCGATCCAAAGGTCACCGGCGTAAGTGAACACCACTCGGTCGCCGTAGATGTCGGGAAAGCGCAGGAGCTTTGTCTGGCCCGACGCTGTATCAATGCTGAGCAGCCCAAAAATAAATGCGGGGAGAAATAGTAGTCTGATGATGTTTCGAGAAATCAAGGAAACCTCCTGATGTTTAGAACTCAGTGGGAGAGAACCAAAAACACGATCGCGGATCGTTTTACCGCTTTCTCTACTTGCGATTCTTGAAGGCGTCGTTCAGATCTGTGTGACGGCTGTTCAAGGGAATCTGACGGCCGTCGATGAAAAGGTGGCGCACGTGGGTGCGCGTCTCGAGCAGGTCTCCGTCCGTCACGACTATGTTCGCCATCTTGCCTACTTCTATTGAGCCAAGCCGGTCAGCCACGTTCATGATCTGCGCTGGATAAAGAGTGACTGCCTTCAGAGCCTCAGCCTTCGGTAGTCCAAAGGCGGCAGCCATTCCGGCGTAGAAGGGAAGGTTGCGAACGTTCGCGCCGCTATCGCCGGCGGAAATGCAAAACCGTACGCCTGCTTGTTGTAGCTTTGCGGCACTCTCATAGAGGGCATCATAAAAATCGTCTTCGCGGGACGGCAAGTCGAGAATGCCGGTCAAGATCACGGGAACGTTTTTCTCTTTGAGGAAGGTGGCGATCTTCCCTGCGTCCTCGCCGCCGAGGATGATTGGTTTCAGCTTGAATTCTTCTGCGAATTTGATGGCACTGCGGATGTCGGTCTCACGCTCGGCGCGAAAGATCACCGGGCGTTCGCCGCGTACATATGGAACAAGGGGCTCAAGCACGATATTCTGATCGGCTCGCGGCAGAGTGTTGTCTTTGGCGTAAGCTTCCTGCGCCCGACCGTAAGCTGCAGCGTCACGTAACATTTTGCGAATTTGCTCGAGCTGCCGATTGGCCTGCGCCAACGACTCAGTGAGGTTCGGTGGCTGGTCGGGGATGAAAAAACCGCCTCCCCCTCCACCGCCTCCTCCAGCACGAGGATAATTAATCACCAGGGCAGCATAAGGAACTACGGCCATTTCAAGTGGGCTGGTGCCAACCAGATTCACGATGGCGGCTTGACCGGAGATTAAGCCGCCGAGAGGCAATGAAACGGCGCTGGTAACGCCATCGACGCGCGTAACAGCAATGTGGGCGCTGTGCGGGTTGATGGCAATAATGGCTTTCGCATTCGGGTTTAGATCGCCTACCTCGGCCGTATCAACCGTACCGGGAGCCCCTTGCCCTACTTCAACCAGTCCCATTGAAGTTGCCGCGTCAATCATCCCCGGATAGACCCACAGCCCGCGCGCATCTATGGTCTGAGCTCCGGAGGGAACGCTAACGCCGGCACCTACGGCTTCGATCTTGCCGTCGCGGATTACGATGGTTCCATTGTCGATATCCGGTCCACTCACGGTGACAATGTGGGCATTGCGAATGGCATAGATGCCGCGAGGGAGGGTGACGCCATGTTGCGTTGTCGGGGTCCCAATCTGTTGGGCCACTGATGTGGTGATGATTGCCAATAAGATCGTGCATGTCGAAGCGCTCCGGGTGAGGCGTAGCCTCGCCAAGGTCTTGGGGGGTCGTGCTCGGAAAGGCGTAGCCATTCCGCAAGGGTGAGCGGCAAAGCCGCAAGCCCCATCCCCATGTCTCCGAGTCCCCATCTCCGGGTCTCCGCTTCTCCCCATCTCCCTTTCTCCCCGTCTCCTCATGGCTGCTCTCCTTCCCAGACGTCATCGTCCTCATTCGTGGGACGGCGTCTTCGTGGCGTTGCCGGTGAGGCGCCACCCGACGGCGGACGATTAGGTTCGGCCTGCTCCAACTGCGCGCGCTCTTTCATAAGATCGGCGCGTCGGGCCAGGTCAAGTTGACGATCAAAGAAGATCTCACCGTCTATGAACGTTGTTTCGACGCGTGCGTAGACGCTCAGCGGGTGGCTGGTCCAGATAGCGAGGTCCGCGTCCTTGCC
>JAMQPI010000420.1 GCA_023717565.1 Pyrinomonadaceae bacterium
TTACGTTGCTCGCTTATAATCTGAAGCGAGCCATCAAGCTGGAAGGGGTGGAGAAACTGCTCGCGGGTTTGGGGCAGATGAGCACCAAAAACATGTTATCAGCAACGTAATCGCTTTTTTGCGCGGCAACTTTCGCGAGCCCGCGGCCAAAGCGAATTAGTCATGACCTAAGTCGCTCAACTCAACGCCAATCTGGTCAGACTCGCACCCAGCCATTCTCGTCTCCTGAGTTAGCGTCCGCGACTTCTGACACAGTCTCCGTAGCCAATGGATCCAATGCTCAACCTGCACCAGCACCGCTCAACCACAGAACCATTTGCCGTAGCCAATGGATGTTGGTATTCGACAAGGCCTAACCCCAAGCAACGGAATCATTTGAGCACCAGCAGCTAATAGCACTTGGCCCAGCCTTGAGTAGCCGCCGGCATGGTTGAACTTAGGATCCATTGGCTACGGGCAAATGGTTCTGTGGTTGAGCGGTGCGGGAACTGGTTTGAACTTAGGATTGTTCGGATGACCCAGTCGCTATCCGTCGCGGTTCTGATTGACTATCGCTCTCGCTCGAGGACATAAGTGGGAATCGACCTGAGGGCGTCGCAATACTCAGAGTCAGGCAGGACCTCCAAGGAAGCTCGTGCGGCTTCCGCAAAACTGTCAGCACGAGCCCGTGCCTGGTCGAGGCCTCCTACCCGCTCAACCGCTTCGAGCAAGTCGCCACGTGAAACCGTGTTGTAGTTGCCTTCCCTGATCACCGTCGCAACCATCTCGCGGCCGGAACTATCATTTTCAAGCAGGTAGATAAGCGGCAGCGTAACTTTGCCGGCGATCAGATCAACTCCGGTGGCCTTACCGAGCGCGTCATCACTGGCAGTAAAGTCGAGCAGGTCGTCTACCAGTTGGAAAGCTGTGCCGAGATTGACCCCATAATCTGCAAGTGCCTGACGTTGCCTTTCGCCCGCGCCTCCGAGCAACGCGCCTACTTCACAACAGGCGCTGAAAAGGTATGCAGTTTTCCGCCGCAACACATCGAGATACTGCGATTCTGAAACATCGGTCCGGCCCAGCAGGTTCAGCTGCAACAATTCGCCCTCGGTCATCTTGCGTGTGACTGCGGTGAGGATGTCCAGGATCGGAAGCGATCTTTCGGCAAGACTCGTTTCAAAAGCAGACATGTAAAGCCAGTCGCCCATTAGCACCGCGGTCTCATTGCCGTAGAGAGCATTCACCGTGGGACGGTTCCGGCGAGTGTCAGCGTCATCGATAATGTCGTCGTGGACCAGCGTGGCTGTGTGCAGAAACTCCATCACGGTAGCCATGCGAATAGAATTGTAGCGAGATCCTTCGCCACCTACAGCATAGTTCGAAAGAATTGTGAGGGCAGGCCTTACGCGCTTGCCACCTGAAGCACGCAGGTAGTCGCCGAGAAAGGCGATCACTTGAACATTAGATTGGGCCTGCCGCTCAAACTCGAGTTCAACTTGCCCGAGCTCGGACGCGATTAGACTAAAGACGCGCTTGGCCGCAATCTTAACATCGTCAACTGCAAGTATTTCGCTGGCCGTCTGCATTGCTCGTTATCTGACTAACCGACCGATCCCTAGTTAGAGCGATAGTTCGTGAATTGCATATCGATGCCAAAGTCTCTGCCCTTCAGTTTGGCAATTATGTCTTGAAGGGTGTCGCGGTCCTTCCCGGAAACGCGTACGACGTCCGCCTGAATCGAAGCCTGGACCTTTGCCTTAGAGTCTTTAATGAACTTGACGACTTCTTTGGCCTTCTCTTGAGGAATTCCCTGCTGAATGGCCGCCTCTTGTCTCACAGTGCCTCCGGCCGCGGGCGCCACCACGCCATAAGTCAAAGCCTTGAGCGGAACGCCGCGGCGGACCAGCTTCTGCTGGAGAATCTCGTTCATGTTGCGCAGTTTCGTTTCATCCTCGGCGGTGAGCACTAACGCATCTTTCTCCAATACCACATTCGCGGCGCTGCCTTTGAAGTCGAACCTCTGGCGCACCTCTTTGACGGTTTGATGTATTGCGTTCGTCACTTCCGCTCGGTCCACTTCGGAGACGATGTCGAATGAATTCTGCTGCGCCATTCTCAGGGTTCCTGATTACGATTTCAGACTATTTATGCCGTGAGGATAGCATCAAAAGGTCAGCATGTGAAACTTGTCTCTTGATCGGGTAAGGGTCAGATTAGCCGTCATACCCGACTCAGTTTGAACATCCTGGAAAAATTCTCTGCCGTGATTCGCCCCATCTCCTCCAAGGAAACTCCCCGCAGGCCTGCAAGACACCTCGCCACTTCCACCACATACGCCGGCTCGTTTCGCTTCCCGCGATGGGGCACCGGTGACAAATAAGGACAATCAGTCTCGATCAATAGCCGATCTAGCGGCACCTCGGCTGCCACACTTCTCAGGTCGTCAGCCTTTTTGAAAGTGATGATGCCCGAGAAAGATATGAACATACCCAGTCCGACTGCCTTCTCAGCCAGCTCACGCGTGCCGCTGAAGCAGTGCATGACGCCCGGCAAGCCCGCGTCTTGCCATTCCGACCTTAGTATCTCAATCGTCTCCACCTCAGCTTCTCGCGTATGGACAATCACCGGCAATCCCGCTGCGCGCGCTAGTTGAAGCTGGCGCCGGAAGACGTCCATCTGCACATCGCGGGGTGAATTGTCGTAATGAAAGTCGAGCCCGATTTCCCCCCAGGCGATGACCCGAGTACTCCGCTGGATAAGATCCGTGATTTTCTGCTCTGCCTGTTCATCGAAGAGGCGAGCATCGTGGGGATGGGTGCCGACCGCCGTGAAGAGACCGTCGTGCCTTTCCGCCAATTCGACCGCGCGTTCAAGTACGCCGCTATGCGGATCGCCGGTCCCTACATTCAATATCGCTGACACTCCCGCGTCGCGAGCTCGTTGGATCACTTCCGGGCGGTCGGCATCAAACTCAGGACCGTCAATGTGTGCGTGGGAGTCGACAAACATGTAACATCTTGACTGTCGTGGCGACATCCTTACATTTCTTCCACTTGCTTAGATACGGATCGCCGCCTGCAGTTTCTCAATTGACATCTTCCACGCCTCTGCTTCATCCGTCTCTGTCCAGAGTTCCAAAAGCTCGGACTCGTTAGACACAATGCGTTCAAGAGCCCGTTGACCTTTCTGCAGCAGAGCAACGCTCGGTACCTGTTTCTGAGACGCCACCCAGACATCAAGGTCCTCCGTGTACGCGTCAGACTGCGTGCCGTTGCCGAGTAATTTCGCCAACACTTCAACTGCCGCGACCGCTTCTTCGGCATCTGACGTCTCTAGATACTGAGATCCCTGCTCCAGGACCTTGTCTAGAGTAGCCTCGACATACGAAAGGTCACGCGACTCAACGAGTCCCCAGGCCCAGTCCGCTGCGGTGTCGTTTCCGAATGGTTCATGGGACCAAACGCCCATTGGGTTCTCTCCTCTGCTGCTAAATTCGCTGCTGAATTAGAAGAGTTCTCAGACTAGTAGACGGAATACCTGAACCTCTTGAGTCGGCAAGTCCTACGCCCACAAGCGCGGCTAGTATATTGACGCGAGAGAAGAGTTGTACAGCAGATCTGCAAAACTGCTGGTTCAGTTTAGGGTCAAGCCTAAACTTGTCCGACCCACAAACCACAACCTAAAGGTCGAACTCTGAACTTCTTGAGTCAAGCACGAATCAGTACCGTGACAGCAACCGTCATGACGGCTCTCATTCTCGGCAGTATCCTCGGCCGACAGTACTGACTCAAACAAATTTCAGCGCTTCATCACTGAAAACGAACACACTGAGCATGCCGCGATTTGAGTCGCGGCATGCTCCTTTTGTATGAACCCTCAATCCCCACCACCCACAATCGGCTTCCTCTGTGCTACTTGCAGGATTCCATTTAGTATCGGCCTCATGGCAATATGGCGCACACATTGGGGAGCGCCGACATGAGTAAGTTGAAGCGAATACTGATCCTTGTCCTCGGACTACTGGTAGCGTTAATTCTGGTGGTTCTGGTGGTCGGGCTGCTGCTACCTGAGGAACATCACGTCTCGCGAACACTTGGTACGAAGCAATCTCCGCAAGCGATTTGGGATACGATCAACGATCATGCCAATGAACCCAAATGGCGTTCAGACATCGAGAGTGTCACATCGTTGGGCGACCGGAACGGAAAACCCGTGTGGCAGGAAAAGTACAAGGACGGCAACACACTCGCACTCATGACGACTGAGGCGAAGCCTCCCACGCGCATGGTGCGTGAGATCGCGGAAGAGGGCCCTTTTAGCGGTCGCTGGGAAATCGACATCCAACCTACGCCAGCAGGCAGCGACGTGACGATCACTGAGGTGGGCAAAATCTCAAATCCATTCTTCCGTTTCGTATCGAAGCACGTCATCGGCCACACCACCCAAATGGAAAGGTACCTGACCAACCTGGCAGGGAAATTTGGCGAGCAACCGCAGTTCGCACAGTAGTCAGTCTAAGTGCCGTCCCCTACTGTCCACTCCCCACTGACAATTGGTTCTCACCTGCCCAGGCTCGCGTCCAGGCCTTCAGAAGAGCCCGGCGGTTTTCCAACTTCTTTTCTATGTTTGGCACATTCAAAACGAGCTGCTCCAGGTGTGCCATGTAATCGGGTTCACCGATAGTCTGCCTGATTTCGTCCAGGAAGGGTTGCAGTTTCGCAAACACCACCAGGTGTTCCGTGTTCGCGTCGAGGAACAACTTCTCGTCCACACCGCCGTTATTCACTAGCGATGCGGTAGTCTCCCAGTAAGAAGCAACCATGCGATAGTACGCACTTTCTTGCTGTCCACTCAGCATCA
>JAMQPI010000456.1 GCA_023717565.1 Pyrinomonadaceae bacterium
CAGTCCGATGGCCGCGAGCAGAAGCGCCAGACCACCGAAAAAACCGAGCAGCCGCGCGTATAATCGTTCTCCTCCCAGGGTTGACTGTGCGAGCTCAGACTGCGTCGTGATGTCCGTGACCGGCAGATTACTGTCCAACTCGCGCACGACCTGACGAACTGTGGCGGCGAGCGTAGTCGGCTCACCTGTGGTGCGCAGAGCGAAATGCATCTCGCCGATCGCTGCGCCTTCTTGTTGCCACGGCGTGTAGAGCAGCGGTTGCATCTCCTCGCGCTGACTCATGTACTTGGTGTCAGCGACGACCCCGACGATCTCAACCTGATGTGTGTCGTCAACGATTCTGACACGCTGGCCGAGCACGTCATTGTTAGGAAAGAATTTGTGCACGAAGGTTTGGCTGACGATGGCGACTTTGGATGCCCGCTGATCATCCTGCGCCGTGAAGCTGCGTCCACGCAGCAGCGGGATTTCCATCGTGGCAAAATAGTTCTCGCGCACCATCTGCCGCATGGTGTCGTGTTCCACAGCAGTGTTTTCCGTCTCGCCCGGCAGCAGGATGTCGTTGAACCAATTGTCATCCGCGATGAGCGCGACTTTTCCGAAGGTGGCCGCGCGCACGCCGGGCTGGTGATCCAGCCGCCCAAAGAGTTGCTGATAGAACTGCAACAGCCGTTCGTCTTTGTATCCACTCTGCTCCGGCTGCAAGGTAAAGACCAGGAGGTTCTCCTGATTGAAGCCGAGATTGACGCGTTGCAGGTTGTAGAGAGTGCGGATGAACAAACCGGCGCCGACTAATAACAGCAACGATAGTGCGACCTGCGCGACGATCAGCCCCTTGCTCAACCGCGACACAGCGCCAGTCGTGCGGCGGCTCTGCTTGAGCGCCGTCGCCAAATCCAACTTGGTCGAGCGCCACGCTGGCACGAGGCCAAACAGGACGCCGGTCATCAGCGATACAACAAGGGTGAATGCCAGCACGCGCCAATTCAAACCGATTTCAACACCGCTGGGTAAGAGTCCGGTATCTTTGTTCGTGAGTGCTACCAGTGCGGTCTTGCCCCAGAAGGCGAAGAGCACGCCGACTGCTCCGCCTAACGCCGCGAGCAGCACACTTTCGGTCAACAGTTGCCTGAACAAACGCCAGCGCCCTGCGCCGACCGCCAGCCGCACGCTGATCTCGGAGCCGCGCAAGGCCGCTCTGGCCATCAGCAGGTTCGCCACGTTGGCGCATGAAATCAGCAGTACCAGCGCCACCACGATGAACAAGCCGTAGATTGTGGATGAATACTCTCTGCGGATGTCCAACATCCCACGGCTGCCGGATTCCACAATCAGGCGCGGGTAATCCTTCGGATCGAGTTGCGCCGGATCACCCGCCTTGCGCGGCGGCGGGATGACTTCTAACGCAGCGGCTTGGAAGGTGCCGTTCAAGCTGTCGCGCGCCTGTTCGTAAGTCGCACCCGGTTTGAGTCGGCCCATCAAATTCAGCCACCAGACGCCAGGTGCGTCCGCCGTGCCCAGGTTGCTATTCTCACCTTGTATCAACGGCTCGGAGCCAAGGGGGATGGTGACGGCCGGGTGATAATCCACTTGCAACGTGCCGGTGAAGGCCGGTGGCGTGACACCGATGATGGTGAATGATTGCTTGTTGAGTTTGAGCGGCTTGCCGATGACCGCCGGATTGGCGCCGAACCGTTCCTGCCAGAATTGGTGGCTGAGCACGACCACCGGCGCGGCGCCCGGCTTGTCATCCTGGTCAGTGATTCCGCGTCCCAGGCTTGGTTGCACTCCGAGGCCGGCGTAATAGCCGCCGGACACTGCTTGCCCTTTGATGATCTCTGCCTGTTGGTCCACCACCGCCGTCAATTCATGAATCGGAGCGAAGGCAAAGAAATCGCTGAGCGGACTGTCGAGCGCAGCGACGCGCGCCTGATTCATCTTTTCAAAGACCTCGGCGCGAAACAACGAAAGCGACCTTATGCCTGGCGGAGCGGGCACGTTCGAGGTGCCGCTCATACCACTAACTCTGAACGGGCGTCCGGCTTGCCATTCAAAGATCACCAACTGCTCTGGCTCTTTGACCGGCAATGTCCTGAGCAGCACAGCATCCACCACACTGAACAACGCCGTGTTCGCGCCGATGCCCAGTGCCAGTGAAAGCACGGTAACAATCGTGAAGCCTTTGCTCTTGAGGAGGATTCGTATCCCAAAGCGCAAGTCTCGCAACAGATCGCGCGTTACATTGATGCTCCTGGCCCCCAACACCACTGGTTCCTGGCTAACAGCGCGTTCGACCTTGCTCAGTTCTCTGGTTAACAGGTCACTCTCATTCAACTCCTTCAACGTTGCGCGCCATGCGTCTTCCTGTGTCGTGCCATTGGCTAGCAGATCCTCGTAGCAATCCTCAAGATACTGTGCCAACTCTTCGACGATCTCGGCCTCACGCGTAGGCGCCAACCGCAGCCCCGTCAGGCGTTCTCTGATCTCCTTCTTCCAATCAGGCATGGTGGTGTCACCTCACGCTCAAGCATACAAGCCGTCCCCATATATGGTGGCGCCATATATACATCGAATGGAAGTCCAGATCAAGAGTTTTTAAGGACAGCGTTGACAGTTCAATCGATCAGGGACATGTTAGAGTGAGAACAGATGTGCAGAAAGGGTGTTTGTGAAGATGGTGTTTACAGGTAAGAAAATAGGCGGGATGATTTTGGCCTCGTTGTTTACCTGCTGTCTGACAACTAACGCTCAGCAGCCCAAGTACCCAAAGGAGATACGTGGTTACAAGGTTGTGCGCGCAGAAGTGGAAGCAAAAGAGACCGGGACGAAAGCAACGGACGAGCAGCCGGACTCGGAACCAGTGATTCGGTTTGGCAATCCACAGCTTGCTCGTGTGACGCCACTGGGCATTAGTTTTGAAATACCTATGGTCGTAGCGCCGGTTAAGAGAAAAGGCCACGTAGATTTTATGGTTTTCGAAGAAATGATGGTCAACAATACCTCCGTCGAAATAGACGAGTACCATCGTGGCTTTGATCTGCCGAACAAGGAGCCGCTGACGTTAACTGAGCCGCTGAAATTCTACGTTTTCTTACCCAGCGCGGTGCTGGGGGCAATTGACGAATGGAATGACTCTAAAAAAACCTGGCTTGTAACCGGCCGTGTTTACGTGTTTGGCAAATACAAGAAGAGCTTCTTTAGTTTCAAACGCTGCATACCTATCGAGCTAAACGTCACAATACCAAATCCGCTGCTGCAACTCCGCTAACCGAACTTCACTGGGAACTGGCCGTGGCCGACTCTAAATACCACCAATTGCCGTTGGTGGATTCAAGGAATTCGGTTGCCGACTCTTTGTAGGCCGGCTTGAACAATCCACCCACTGCCGTGGGTGGTATTTCTGACACAATTTCGCTTGGCTGAAAATCGAAAGTGAGTCTAAACTGCCGTCATGTTAAATGATCTATCCTACGCGTTTCGCACGTTGCGAAAGAGTCCCATATTTACAATCACAGTCATCGTGACCATTGCGCTGGCTATTGGTGCCAGCACTGCCATCTTTAGCGTGACTAACGGCGTGCTGCTGCGGAAACTTCCCTACAAGGATCCAGAGCGGCTGGTCCTGGCCCGCGGCGACCTGCAGAAACGCAATGTCAAAGATTTTCCGCTTTCCAATGCCGACTTTCTCGACCTGCGCAACGGCGCAAAAAGCAATTTCGAGGATTTCGTTGCCGTCAATACTTTTCGCGCAACTCTTCCCAGCTTAGACGGCACGCCTGAGCGTGTCCGAGTCGCCGCGGTATCAACCAATTTCTTTCAAATGATGGGCGGTTCGATCATCGCGGGCCGAGACTTTGACGCTTCTGATGGAGCGCCGCCGCCTCCTCCACCACCGGCACCTGCGGGCAATGCCGGCAATGCTCCTGCCGCGGCCGCACCACCTCCGCTACCACCGATGGCAATTCTCAGCAACGAATACTTCCAGGCGCGGTTTGGTGGCGATCAATCCGTAATCGGCAAACCCCTCCCAGTGTCCGGCGCCGATGGACCAGGACCCATCGTCGTGGGAGTGCTGGCCCCGGGTTTTGAATTGCTGTTTCCTCCTCAAGTGAACATAGAGCAGTTTCCGAGTCTCTGGCTTGCGGCACGCATTCCTTATGACCCGGCCAACCGCAACAACGTACAGTGGCGCGTTATTGGACGACTCAAACATGGGGTCGCGATCGGCCAAGCGCAGGCCGAGGCGGAAACTATCGCCCAAAAAATTCGCGATGAAAACACCATCTCCAAGACAGCCGGTCAATACTTCCAACTTGTGCCGATGAAGCAGCACTTGGTCGACGCCGTTCGTCCGGCGATTCTCGCGCTTATGGGTGCGGTAATTTTCCTGCTACTGATCGCCTGTGCGAACGTAGCGAATCTCATGCTGGTGAGAGCTGCATCGCGCGAACGTGAGCTGGCCGTTCGGGCCGCGCTGGGCGCTGGTTGGTGGTCGTTGGTCCGGCAGACATTCGCCGAGGCGCTCCTGATAGCAGCTCTTGGCACTGTCTTAGGTGTTGGGCTTGCTTACTTAGGTATTCATCAGCTGCTCGTGATCGCGCCGGAGAATCTGCCTCGCCTGAATGCAGTCCGGATTGATCTGCAGGTCATGGGATTTTCGATCTTACTGGGGCTCTTGTCTGCTGTGCTCTTTGGCATCATTCCCGCCATCCGCACCGCGAAACCAAACCTCATCGACATCTTGCGCACGGGCGGGCGCAGCGGTGCACTGGGCGCTGCCGGGCTGCGTAACGCTGTGGTCGTAGTGGAAGTGGCGCTGGCATTCGTACTCCTGATTGGCTCGGGATTGATGTTCCGCACGTTCCTCGCCATTCAGCGTGTGAATCTTGGCTACGACCCGCGCGGGCTGCTGACCTTTCAACTTCTTGGCGACATCGGTGAGACTCCCCAGGAACTCGCGAACTTCAAGCGCCAACTTCGCGAGCAACTCGATGCAATCCCCGGTGTGAACAGTGTCACCGCCTCGTTTCCGTTGCCGCTCGCCGGCGGATTTAGTCCCGTGCGTTGGGGTGGAGCCGAAGCTCTCGAAGACCCCAGCAGGTTTCAAGCTGCCGATCTTCAGATCGTTCTGCCCGGTTATTTCGAGGCGATGGGCACCAGACTTCTGGCCGGACGCACCTTTACGCAGGACGACAACACGCCCGATCATAACCGACTCATAATTGATCAGGCACTGGCTGCGAAGGCATTTCCAAATGAGTCAGCTGTAGGCAAGCGTATCCTCTTTCGCGTTCGCACGCCTGAGGCTCAATGGGGAGAGATCATTGGTGTGGTGGCCCATCAGCGCAACTCATCTCTGATCGAACCGGGCCGTGAACAACTCTACGTCACTGACGGATATGTGAACCACGAGGCTGCTTCCTGGTGGGCGCTTCGGACTGATGGAGATCCGGCCGCCCTTGCCGGAGCCGTCCGCGAAGTAGTGCGTCGAGCCGGCTCGGAGACCTTGATCAACGAGATGCAGCCGATGGACACGCGGGTAATCGAGGCCCAGGCGCAGACACGCTTTTCGCTTATGTTGATTGGAGTATTCTCGACGATAGCCGCTCTTCTTGCCGGCGTGGGTTTGTATGGTGTGCTTGCGACTTCGGTTCGGCAGCGAACGGCCGAGATTGGAGTGCGGATGGCTCTGGGTGCGGCGCCGTCGCGTATCTTCCGTTTGATGGTAGGGAAGGGGCTCTACCTTAGCGTGATCGGGATTGCAATTGGTCTGCTCGCGGCGCTTGCCCTTACCCGCGTTCTGGCCAGCATGCTCGTCGAAGTCAAACCCACCGATCCCGTTACGTTTGTCTTCGTCTCGGTGCTCTTCCTATTCATCGCCGTCATGGCTTCGTGGCTTCCGGCTCTGCGGGCCGCCAGTTTAGATCCGACCACAGCGCTTAGGAATGAGTAGGGAGAAGTAAGAACCACATCCGCAGATTACGCAGATTAAAGAAATGGGCTTTGGCCTTTGATCTTTGGCCTTAGGTCGTTGGTTACTGTCAGCGCCTTGATTTGGGCCAAAGGCCCAAAGCCCATTTTCTTAATCTGCGTAATCTGCGGATGCTATTTGTTGCTCTTACCGACAACCTCCGCAACTACTCTTCCGGTTGTATTCGTTGTAGGCCTTCAAGTCGCGCTGGTATCCTTGAACGATGTCGAGGATGAAACGTATGTCCTGATCCTCCATGTTCGGATATCGCCGGTACGCCGTAGCCACCGAAGCATCCAGTGCATTCTGGGCCTGCGAATGATTTCCCCGCCGTGCAAATCCGCTCATCTCGAACAGTGAATCGGCGAGCTCCGCAATCGTGAAGTTCTTCTTGACCTCGACATCAGCAAGCAATTCACACGAATCACTTTCTGCCGGTATCAAACGAAGATCTTGCACTTCTTCAACCACGCATTTGCGTTTCACGTCGTAGTAAGAAAGCCGCACCTTTACCGGGAACGCGTTATTCATGGAATTTGTTCGGAACTTCGCCATGATCACCTGCGTCAGTCCGTTATTCATATCGTCCATGACAATCGAAACACTTCCGTTGCTATTAGTCGGTGCGTAACCGTAAATCTTCTCGAGTTGCAAGCCTGGACCATATTCGATCCTGACAGTTACGTTCTTGGCGACTGAAGAAATGAGACTTTGAACTTCATTGACGAAGACTTTATCGATGTCTTTGTAGTCAGAGATGAAGTGGTAAAGTCCACGTCCGGATCGGGCGAGCGTGCGCAGAAGATCGTTATTTAGCTCCAGACCTACACCTATAGTGGATAGATCAATGCCCTGTTTGTTGTACATCGACGAGTCGGCGGCGATGCGGGAGGGATTCGTGACGCCCTGATTGGCAATTCCATCGGTAAGGATGATCACGCGATTAGTTGCGTCTTTTTGAAAATGCTTCCTGGCTTCCGCGTAGCCCAGCATTAATCCGCTGTGAAGATTGGTTGCACCATCCGGTACGAGACAGTCGATTGCATGTCTCATTGCAGAACCGTCGCCAAGCCGGCTGGACGGGAGCAGGACCCTCGCACGATAGTCGAACGTCACGATCGAGATGAGGTCGTTGGGTCGCAGCCTCGTGAGCATTGTCCGCAAACCTTCCTTCACGCGCGACATCTTGTCGTCATCAGCCATTGACCCGCTCTTATCGATAACGAGAACCAGATTGAGTGGACGTAAGTCCGTACGTTCATTTACTTCGGCAGTGGTGAAGCCAATTTGCAACACAGCTTCACGTTGCGAACGTGAAAACTCGTCGTTACCCCAACGAGTGTCCATCGCGACGGCCTGGCCCCATTTCGGCAGAGGCAGCCGATGCTTGTGGTAATTAACAAACTCCTCGACAGCTACTTCCTCAGGTATCTTGAACTCTGGAGCTGGAGCGTTGTAGGTAGGATAAGAGGTTGTTGACGGGTAATAAGTACTGCTTGCCGGAGCTGATGCGGTTGGAGCAGCGCTAACAATCGCTCGGCTTCGCGAAACGGACGCGGCCGATCCGCTCTGCTGGGCCGAAACAGAATTCACAGAACAGAGACAGAGTGGTACTAACACGAGGACCTCGAAGAAACGATAGACCTTCATCACCTTTCTCCTATTTGTTTTTGAACTGTTAGGTTTCTGCGGGGAGTTAGACGCTTGTTCCTGTCTCCAAGATTCAGTGAGAAGCGTTTAAGTTGCTTGGCGAGTCAAAAAGATTTCGGGTGAGATTGTGCTTGTACTCGCCATCAACCTGGCGTGGATGCATTCGCCGCCCTGTGTTCCCGCCGATAGCGCGCCGGAGGCGAATCGAACTCGCGCTTGAAGGCGCGGTTGAAAGCGGACTCGGACTCGTACCCGACGTCAGCGGCGATCTCTGCAACGCCGCGAGAGGTCGAAGCCAGGGCACGCGCGGCCAGTTGCAGCCGCCAACGAATCAAATAGGTCATCGGCGGTTCGGAAAGATAACGAGTGAACCGTTCCACCAGGGTCGAGCGGGAGAGTCCGACTTCCTTCGCGAGTTGGGCGATGGTCCAGGGATGTTGGGTCCGGGAATGAAGGAGCATCAAACTTTTTCCGACGACGGGATCGCGCGCGCCCGCTAGCCACCCAATCTCTTGTTGCGGCAACCCGGACAGATAACGCCGCAGAGTGTCCACAAAAAGGGCTTCCGACAACTTCGCCAGTACCGCTTCGCTTCCGGCATTACCTGACGCGGCTTCGTCGACCAGATGCAGCACGGAGTTTTCCAGCCAATGGCCAGAGCGGTCCGTGCGCAGATTGACTTTGAATGCTGCGGGAAGGTTGAGCAGAATCGGCCGGCACAATAGTGGATCGCAGGACATGAATCCGCACACGAACCGCGTCACTTCGCCACCGCCCCCGGCTCGCATCGTACTTAGATCGCCTGCCTGAAGCTTTGCGATCATTGACGCTGACAACTTGTCTCCCACACCTTCAGCGCTACACATTTCATGAGCATGTCCGTGAGGCAGAACGATGACGTCTCCTGGTTCCAGACGGATGGGTGACTCGTTTTTGATTCGGACCAGCCCAGAGCCCTCAACCAGGAAGTGATAGATCAACAGGTGCGGTGCGCCCGGAGCGAGGATCGGGGCTAAATCTTGAGCAGGTAGCGCGTTGAAGCCCCACGGTGCCGAGAACTCTGCGTTGAAGAACATCGCGCCCTTCAACACAACTCCTCCCAGGATTTCCGAGAATGCGTCCATGTCGGTTTCCGGACTTCCGGCAAAGGCCTTTGTACTCGCGGCAAAACTATGTGTGCCCGCTGGACGCCGGAGCAATTTCTTCGGACGCCTGGGCATGGTCAGCGCACCAGATGCAGCGGATGATTCTAGTCACAACGCGGGAGACCCGCAACATTTTGGAAGACTGGAGGCACACACCATGACATCTGCATATAGCTATCAGGAGACGTTGCAACTTTCGGAGAAATCCAACTGGCGAGTCGAGGACCTTATCGGCGGAGACAAGCGCCTGGACTTTACGCGGCCATTTCTGCCCGAATCGCTGGCCCGACTGGACTCAATGGACTTTCTGACGAGCGAGGAAAAGGTCCTGCTCAGCCAGATACGGGGTTACGGCTATCTCTACACATTCGGCCTGGTCGAGGAATTTATTTTGCCTTTCGTACTCGACCATGCCCGCCCGCAGCTGAATGTCGACGACTACCGCACCAGAGCGCTCCTGCGCTTTGCAGGTGAGGAAGCCAAACACATCCAACTGTTCAAAGCGTTCGCGGCAGAGTTCAAGCAGGGCTTCGTCACGGATTGCGAAACCATCGGTCCGCCCGAAGAGATCGGCCGGGCCGTTCTGTCCCACCATCCGCTGGGCGTGGCCCTGGTCATTCTGCAGATCGAGTGGATGACGCAAATGCATTATCTGGACAGCGTTCGTGATGACACTGTGCTGGATTCGCAGTTCAAGAGCCTGCTCCGACATCACTGGATGGAGGAGGCGCAACATACAAAGCTGGACACGCTGATGGTCCAGGCGCTCTCTGACAGTAACAGTGCGGCCGACATCGAAAAGGGCATTAACGACTACGCGGCGATTGGCGCCATTATCGACGGCGGACTCCAGCAACAGGTCGAATTTGACCTGCAGTCATTCCAGCGTGCCGCCGGACGCGAGCTGAACTCGGCCGAACAAGCGCAATTCCGCTCAATACAGTTACAGGCGCTGCGCTGGACGTATCTCGGATCAGGAATGACGCACCCGAACTTTCTGGAGACTGTCGGCGAACTGGATCCAGCGGCTCGAACCCGAATTGAGAAGATGGCCCCAGCATTCAGCTGAGCCAGCGGCTGGTAGAAGTGGTGAAAGAATTCGGTTCGCCGGAAACCAAGCCGCCTGTGCAAATTCGCAGGTTGGGAAGGGCGGTTTACCCCCGCTCAAGATTCGCAGCTATTCACCCTTGAAGTACTAGTCTAGCGTTGGATGGCTGCGAATCTTGAGCGGGGGTAAACCGCCCTTCCCAACCTGCGAATTTCTGTCGCTTGAGTGCTCTCTAAAAGAGTCAGTGGAAGGCGCGCAGTAATCAGCCCGCCCTCATTGATACACCAACCCCCCAATCCCGTCGGGAGCATTCTCGACGATTGCAGCAGTTCTTTGGGGTTCGTTTGTATGGCGTGCTGGCGACTAGCGAAAACCGCTCCGCCCACTGACGTGTGGAAGGATTACCCTCCCGTCGCCCGCTCCAATTTCTTTTGGGGCTACGCCACTGATCCCCACCATTTGGTTTTTCGAGCTATCTGTCCGGTTCGTCGACACTCAAGGTAACTTGGTCAATCGAAATCTTGGCATTCGACCGTATTGGCAAGCGCTTGCCCTCTCTTGACTCAAGCCCGGCCGGCACGAGCGTAATCGAGACGGTTTGCCGCCGGAGGTCTTTGAGCCTTTTTACAGCGCCGGTAATATTGACGTTGAGTTTCAACTCTTCCTTTTCTCCGTGCTGCTTAGCATGCGTTTGATCCATGCCAAAGAACGCGAGATTTCCGGCGTAGCTCTCCATCGTGTAATTCGGATCCGGGGTGTTGTCGGGAAGGTTCAAATAGACTTCATAGAAGAAGTCGACAGGTTTCTCCACTTTCACCCCTTCGAAGTTGAGCTTGAAATGCATTTCCTCCTCAGGTTTTACCGCTCTCAAGGCGCGCTCAAATACTTGCGGCGCTCTGTCGTTTAAATCTAATTCGAACTTCAAGAGCCGCGTATCGAGAACCAGTGGCTTCTTGTAAAGGCCGATCTGAATTTCGCGAAAACGTCTAAGGTCGGTGAGGACGTCCCAGATTGTGAAGACGGTTTCCTCGTCGTAACAGGTCCGGCATCCACACACATTCGGGTTCAAGAGTTCCGCCCCGGTCATTTGTACTTGCTCACCGAACTCATCAAAAAAGGTGAATTTTGTATTGTGCCAAACCGTATCCGAAGTCGGCGGATTAGCGCGGCCACCTCCGCCAGCCAACCAGCGGTTCCACAAGCGATCGATGTTGCAATGATGCAGCCAGAAGATTGGGTCTTGCGCGGCGGTAGGAACTGACCCCATCCAGCCGCCGATTCCACCGTGAATGGCGCTGTGCGGCGTGCCGTAAACAGTACTGCTAAATGGATAAAAATCGACCGGACCAGGCAGTGCCGAGGCCAGGCTGACGGCGGACGCTGAAAGCTGTGCGGTTCCGTTGTTTAGCGAGGCGTTGCGATTTGTTGTGAACAACGGATTTGTCGCATTCGCCGGAGTCCGGAAGGCGGCCGGCAGAAAGCGGGCGTTCGGATCAGCGCTCTCGCTGTAATTCCAATAGGGCAGTCCTAAACTTGGCAAACCGGAGGCCTTTCGCAAAATCCTTTCAAAAAAGCAAAGCTCCATCCGATGCCAGGAAAAGAAATGCGTGGTGTTGTGTTGGCACGTGTTCCAGGCTGTTTGAGCTGGCGAAGCGGTAGTTCCGTGAATGGCTGCTTGATAGGCCCAACTGGTCGGGTCGGTGGCGGCGCGTGATTTCATAACCGTCACGCCGTTCTTGAAAGCTGTCAGTTCGGCTGCCGTCAGATTCTTGAAGTTCTTTCGGACAATCGCACCGGCATCTCTGCATCGTCTCCGAAAAATAACCTTGGTCTGCGCGCTGACGGACCGTTCGAGTAACAAAAGACCTCCAGCAACACCAGCGCCCTTGATGAAGTCGCGTCTTGAGAAATGTGAGTCTTTCATTGTGTCCTCCGAGATTGGGGGGATGCTCTAGACGTTGCCTCTCCCGCCGCATCCATTTTGAGCGAAAGAGCCTAACGAAGAGGTTAAGCACCAGGAGCTCGCCTGATCCGAAAGATCGCGAGGGGCATTCGATTGATGGCGAGGATTCATATAACGAGAGTAAGACTTTGGGGCCGTGTGTGGCGGGCAGCAACTCCGTGACCGATCGGTAATTCCAGCCCACTACCGGCGCGCAGAATATCCCCAACGTTTTCGCACGTCAATAGGGAATCAGGGTTCGTAGTGCTCTCAAGCAACAAGAATTCGCAGGTTGGGAAGGGCGGTTTACCCCCGCTCAAGCTTCGCAGCCATTCGTCCTTGAATTACCAGTTCATTGTTGAGTGGATGTGAATCTTGAGCGGGGGTAACCGCCCTTCCCAACCTGCGAACTTCTGTGGCTTGAGTGCAATGAGGAATTAATGGTACCGCTTGCCGTGAACCACGTTGTACTGTCTAATCCAGTAGAGGCAGGCCCTGATAAGAAGTTGGGTTTTGTCCGTATTCAGCAATATTCATTCAGTCTCATGGCAGCACTTTCGCCACCGATGAAATGAGACCACAGAGGTAGCGATGAACCGAACAGACATTAGACAGCTCTTCGATTACACCGAGTGGGCCAACGAGTTGGCAATGGATTCGGCCGCCAGGTTACCTGATGAGAGTCTGCGCCGCGACGTTAGCATCAGTCACCAATCAATTTTCGGAACGCTCTTGCACATGGCAGGAGCGGAATGGATTTGGCTGGAAAGATGGAGTGGCCGCTCGCCCGCTAAAGACAAAGCATGGTTGTTGTGGACACCTGATTCGTGTGCGGATCTTCCGATGCTGAAAGAACGTTGGCGTGATTTGATTGATCTGCGAGCGCAATTCATCTCGGAGCTTGATGAAGAACGACTGGATGCCGAACTGGCATTCAAGCTTCTGAGTGGCGATCCCAGCTCAATGCGCCTCGTCGATCAGATGCAGCACGTCGCCAATCATGCCACGCTGCATCGCGGGCAAATCGTCGGGATGATTCGCCAGCTCGGCATCGACCCACCGTCGACGGATCTGTTGTTCTACCTGCGCCGAGAGATTTCGCCAAAATAATAGTGATAACACTCAACAGAGTGTCACGGAGTCAGTACCGACACGCAGTAGCGTCGGGTCCGGCCGGTGAAGACTCAACAGAGTGTCACGGAGTCAGTACCGACACGCAGTAGCGTCGAGTCCGGCCGGGTGAAGACTCAACTGAGTGTCACGCAGTCAGTACCGTCACGCAGTAGCGTCGGGTCCGGCCGGTGAAGACTCAACTGAGTGTTACGGAGTCGCGGGATCTTGGATCAGACATAAAATATTCACTCAGGCTTAGTTTTCGCCTCCATGAATGCCGCTGTAGTCACTCAACTCGCCGAACGCGCAACTTCCTTGAAACTTGACCTGGATGCGCCGTTCGATGATCTGGATCCGCTAACAGTGCGAGTACAGGACGCAAATATAGTGGCGCTCGGCTCGGCCGTCCGGCACTCGCATGAGCTTTCCACGCTCACTCACCGGGTCATGCGATTTCTGATCGAGCAACACGGATTTCGGTCGCTTGCGTTGGAAGGCGACGAAGCGGCCAGCATCGACCTCGACACCTACGTCCGTACCGCCGAAGGTGATCCGATGGCGATTCTGGCTGGGGCGCGGCCATTTTGGCGATTCGCGGAAATTCTTGAAGCTGTTCGCTGGGTCCGCGCACGCAACGAACGGAATCCCGGCGATCGAGTTCGCGTCGTACACGCGGCCGAACAACCGCCTACGGCAATGAGTACGGAGGACATCGAACATCGCCTGGCCAACACTACAATCGCGTGGCACGAACGGACCGGGCACCGGATCGTTTATTGGGGCGGCCTGGCACACACGGCCAACGGCCTGGCGACCGGCAAGAACGCCGGCAGTCTTCTAAGGCAGCGATTCGGCTCAGGATACGTGTCGATCGCGCTGACATTCCACCACGGTTCGCTACCGTCACTAGTGGATGATCCACCGGCCGATTACATCGAAGCCGTGCTTGGCGCGGTCGATCTAGAGACGTACCTGCTGGAGATCCAGGGTAGCTGGCCTGAGGCTGTGCGAGGATGGCTCGACGCGCCCGTGAAAACGCGCCTGATTGGACCAGGCATCCACGAGTTGCTCGGCCCTTCTCTGCGGACTTGGTTCGACTTTGTAATTCACTCCCGCAACATCACGCCCGCGCGTTCTCTGTGAGGGATTCGGTCGAGTATCGCAATGACGAACCGAACCAAACCAAGCCGCGGGTTACTTCGCTTGCCCACAATTCCTCGTCAACGACCTAACAGACAACAGACATCTAACCCTGGGGCATTGCTCTCCACTCACAAAGGATCACCAACTAGAACCCGACCTACAGACTCTTCAAATATTCCAACAACGCCTTCTTATCCTCGGCGGAAAAGCCGGTGCCATAATTGTGGCCG
>JAMQPI010000492.1 GCA_023717565.1 Pyrinomonadaceae bacterium
CCGGCTGAGGCAGAGTCAAACGGAATTCCTCGAGATCGTCTAACCCAGCCGCTTCTGATTAAGAATATCTTGTCGATTGGGGTGCCTTCCTGGCAGAGCACGTGATGTTTGCCGTACACCACAAATTTGGAAATTTCACGCAACTTCTGGACGATTGGCTTGTTCAAGGGATCGCTAACGGCCTGCGTCAGGTCTTCGAGCACGCGACCAAAACCGTGAAGACGGTAAGTCTCGTCGAGCGTCTTACCGAATCGCGGGAGTTTTCGTAACAGACGTAGGGCGGGGCGAGTGACTTCGAGCACTGTGGCCGTGCCGCCAGCGGGCACGGCAATGGTCGCATTGCGCTCAACACCGGCCAGCACGGCCATTTCTCCAAAACACGTTCCTGGTTGAAGCTGATTGATTTTTCGTTGCTCACCAGTACCGTCTCCGACGAACACGTCGAGAGTGCCCTCCACTCCGATGTAGAAGGTATTTCCACCCCACTCTCCCTGTCGCATGATTTCTTCGCCCGGTTGGTAGGTAAGGAGCCGCATGTAAGGACCAACCCGTTTTCCGTTGCCGTAATCGCGTCCGCTGACGATTACTTCGAGGTCGCTGGCATACTTGGGCTTGCCGTTCTGTTCGTCGAAGAGCTCGGAGGTGAGTTCCAGCTTTTTCACTGCTTCCAGCAGCGCTTCCTGGTTAGTGATTTCCTGGGGCATCTCGGTCTTATACTACGTAAGCTCAGAAACTTAAATAAGTAAGTTGCTTTTCTCATGCTAAACTCTCAGCGCGAAGTCTGACGAAGGAAGGGTTTGCGACTGTTCATTTGAAAATGCCATCGGATTCACTCTACTCCATCCCCCTCGAACAACAGGTAGGACAATTTTTCTTTATCGGTCTTCCGGGCACGGAACTCGACGCCGAGACGCGCGAGCTGATCGAGGAAGTAAAACCCGGCGGAATAATCATCTTTGGTCGCAATGTGGCCGGACCGGACCAGTTGCGAACTCTGGTTGACGGCGTGCGTGAACTCCTTCCGGTTGAGCCACTGGTGGGTATCGATCAGGAGGGCGGACTGGTCGACCGGCTGCGCAAGATCTTTACTCCGATGCCGGCCGCTCGCACGATTCGCCAGCATGGTGATCTCGCGGCGTCCCGCGCGCTCGGCCGCATCACTGGGGAAGTCCTGCGCATGCTTGGCTTCAACATGAACTTCGCGCCCGTCATGTCGATCATGACCGATGAGCGCGACCTGCTCTCCAACGGACTTTACTCACGATCCTTTGGTCGATCCCCAGGCGAGGTCCTGGGTTACACGACCGTCTACCTCCGTGGCTTGCAGGAAACTGGAATCATCGGCTGTCTTAAACACTTTCCGGGTATCGGCGCCGGCGAAGTTGACTCCCACGAACAGATGCCTTTGGTCAAACTCTCGCATGATGATCTGATCGCCCAGGATCTAGCGCCTTATATCGAACTATTCCAGCGCAATGACGATCGCGTTCGCTGTGTCATGGTAAGTCACGGTGGTTTTCCCAACATCGATATTCGCCAGGAGTATGCCGGCGGATTACTCGAGCCCGCATCCTTGAGTCATAACATCGTCACGCGGCTCCTGCGTGAAGAGTTGGGTTACCAGCATCTGGTCGTGACAGATGACCTGGAGATGGGCGCGATCTCCCGCCACTGCGATATTGAAGCAGCCGCTATCCGGGCCTTTCTTGCCGGGGAAGACATGATGCTCATTTGCGCCCGTCCCGACATAATTCGACGCGGGTATCATGCGCTTCTGCAGACAGCCCAGGCAGGAAGGCTCCCCGAAGGTCGTATTCACGAATCGTTGAAGCGCATCGCCGACATCAAGGACATCGTCAAAGAACCACTGCCTCTGGATATGGAACGCATTCGCACGCTCTCAGATGAAACCAAGCAGCTCAATGAGAAACTGAACTACACCTACGGAGGCACCGTCTTATGACATCCAGGAGCGCGTTACTTCCGCTTCTTTCTCTGCTGCTAGTTGTCGCGACGCTCCCCTCCGGTTGCCGCCGCAAGAGTGGGACGTTCGTAATCGCACTGGGAGATAACATCCGCACCATCGATCCCATCGGCTCGCCTTCGGTTGACGCAGCCAGCGAACGGGTGCGCACGCTGATGTTCAATTCGCTGGTGAGGAAGAATGAAAAGTTTGATTACGTCGGGGAGTTGGCGTCTAACATTCAGCGTTCTGATGACGGATTGACTTATACCTTCACACTCAATGAGGGCGTTAAGTTCCATGATGGACGGCCGTTAACCTCGGCGGACGCGAAGTACACGCTCGACCTGGTCTTTGCCAGCAACTTTGCCAAGTCCGCCAGTTTCTTTGAAGGCTCAGGAGAGAACAAAAAAAGCTACATCGCCAGGGTTGAGGCGCCCGACGCTAAAACAGTGGTGGTGACACTGACGAAACCGTGGGTGGGGTTGCTTTCCAATCTCGTTCCGGTGGCGATTATTCCGAAGGACAGTTATGCCGGTCAGAAGGATCATCCGCTTGGCTCTGGACCATTCAGGTTTGTCAGTTACGACAATTCTCAGCAAGTGGTCGACCTCGAAGCGTATCCGGATTACTGGCAAGGACCGGCAAAACTTCCGGTTCTAAGAGTTCGCGTGATCGCCGACACCAATGCGCTCCAGGCCGAACTGCAATCCGGACGCGTCGATATTGCTCCCCTGCCGACAAACCTTTCACCCGATGCGGTCAAGTCCCTGGGACAGTATCCAAACTTGCAGGTACTGCAGTTCACCGGATCCAATTTAAACCTGTTGACGTTTAATACTGCGCAGGCTCCACTGAACGACGTTCGCGTGAGGCAGGCGATAGCTTTTGCGATCGACCGCGAGAGCATGATCCGCGATCTGCTGCTGGGACAAGCAAAGATTGCCCACTCGATTTTGCCTGAGGAATCCTGGGCCTACACGGCGGGAACCATCTATCCTTTCGATCCTCCGAGGGCGAAGAAACTACTGGATGAAGCTGGGTTCAAAGATCCGGATGGTGATGGACCACAGATGCGCTTTCCCAAACCGGTGATTTTTAAGATCTCCGGCAGCAGCGTGGCGGCCAGAAACTACTCGGGAGTCATAATGGACTACCTCAAGGCAGTGGGTATTGAGGTAAGAATCGAGACCGCAGAGCTCAATACGCTTTTTGATGAACTCCGACGGGGCAACTTCCAGATTTTTTATGGCCAATGGGTAGGCGGGAATCAAGACCCGATCTTCTACAAAGATCTCTTCGCCACCTCTGAGATACCCACCGAGACTCGCGCTTCCAGAAACCGCAGCCGTTATAGCAACAAGGAACTCGATGCCCTGCTTGAGGAAGGCGCCAACACCTGGGACCGCGAGCGAGGAAAGGTGTTGTATGCCAGGATTCAGGAGATTGTCAGTCGCGACGTGCCGGTGTTACCGCTGTGGTACCAGGCGAACATGGTTATCGCCAAGAAGAATGTGAAGAACATTCAGGTGGATGCCAGCGGCGACTGGGGATTTGTTCGAAACTTGAGTGTTGAGTAATCGGGCCGGATTCATTTTCCATTTGCCATTTGCTTAGCGCACCAATCAAGCGGCGTGTCATGAGGTCAGTACCACCAGGCGGTAGCGGTGGGTTATGAGGTACGATTCCATTCGGCGTAAGTGATCAGAGCCCATGACCCACCGCT
>JAMQPI010000528.1 GCA_023717565.1 Pyrinomonadaceae bacterium
TCGTTCACGGCGGGCTGGCCGCCACCCTGCTCGATTCGGCGATGGGTTGTGCTGTTCACTCGATGCTGCCCGCCGGTGTGGGTTATACAACGCTGGAGATCAAAGTAAACTTCGTCCGCCCGATGACTGCTGAGACCGGGCAAGTGCGATGCGAAGCGAAAGTTATTCACTTCGGCGGGAGGACAGCCACTGCCGAGGGCCGGATATTAGATGAGCAGGGAAAACTCTACGCTCACGGCACGACCACGTGCCTCATCATTCGTTCATGAGGTTCAACCAGAGTAGTTAAGAAGGAGACAGGCGTGAACACTCGAGCAAGTGGAACCTTTGAGGTTAAAGCGACACCGCAAGCGCCCGGCGATTCGGGTATCGGCAGGATTCTGATCGACAAACAATTCCAAGGGGATCTCAAAGGGACCAGCAAGGTTGAGATGCTGGCCATCGGCACGGCCGTCGAAGGTTCAGCTGGTTACGTCGCGATGGAGCAGGTCACCGGCACACTCAACGGTCAGACAGGAACCTTCGCCCTGCAGCACAGTGGTACTATGACACGCGGTGCGCCACAACTCAGTGTCACGGTGGTGCCAGACTCGGGGACAGGTGAATTAAAAGGTCTCTCCGGCAGGATGTCGATCGTGATTGCAGACGGAAAGCACTCGTACGAATTCGAGTACACGATCGCAGACGCGCCTTGAATCTCCGACCAGAACGAAATGACGGATGACCTCCTCACGAGCTTGCCTTGTCGGCGCGGCCATTTCCTGCTCGAGTCTGGCTACCACACTGATCTCTGGTTCAATCTTGATGCGCTGTTCGTAGCCCCTTCCGATCTCGCGCCTCACATAGTCGCACTGTCAGAACTACTGCGGCCTCATTCGATATCGGCGGTTTGCGGTCCGCTTCTCGGCGGTGCGTTCCTCGCTCAAGCTGTCGCCTCCCACATGGGCCTTCGCTTCTACTACGCTCAGCAAGTTCCCGCCAAAACTCCTGGCCCGCTTTTCAGCGCAGGGTATCAACTCCCGCCAGAATTGCGCCGCCAGGTTGGCAACGAACGCGTGGCAATCGTAGACGATGTTGTCAGTGCCGGATCATCCGTACGCGCGACGGCCGAAGATCTGATAACGACTGGAGCCCAGACGGTTGTTGTCGGAACCCTCATGCTCCTGGGGAACCAGGCTGTCGATCACTTCGCGGCTCGGGGAATACCTTTGGTAGCTCTCGCCCGTCAAAACTTCAACCTTTGGGCGCCTGACGAATGTCCACTCTGCCGGGCCGGAGCGTCGCTAGAAAACCCGGCCGCGTCAGGCTAAGCTCTCGTTAGGTGCTCGCTATTTTGATGAAGCTGTCAAGACATGCTGTACAAGCTCGTCAGAGCCACTGATCTCTCAAATCATAGAGACAGCACTCTTTCAACCTGCGTGTCAGGAGGCAGTGATAGAATCGGCGGCGAATTTTGGAACGCCCCTATGGATGACAAGAGACTATTGCTGCGTCACTTCCTGGCCGCGCTTGCCTATCGCACGCAGAAGGCTTTGCGCGGCGCCCCGAGCGACTTCGGATCCTTCAGAGCTGCCGAGGAGGTACGCACACCTGCTGAGCTCGTGCGTCATATGACCAGCGTGCTTGGCTACGCACGCACTGTTTTTGTGGGCGGTCGATACTGGCCAGATCCTCTGCCGTCGCTACACGATGAGATCTTGCGCTTTCATGAAATGCTTCAGGACCTCGCCAGACATCTCGAGGTCGGCACACCTCTGCTGCACGATATGACCACGGAACAATTAATACAGGGACCGTTTGCCGACGCCATGACTCATGCCGGCCAGTTGGGTATGTTAAGACGTCTCGCAGGCGCGCCAGTGCCCCCGGAGAATTTCGTCGTGGCCGAGATTGATCCCAAACGGTTGGGGCCTGATCAGGCGGAACCAGCTAGCCCGGATGAAATCTGGCCGGAAGCACCGCCGGGCTGGGTGCCGCCAACAAGCAAATGATCTCGAACCTTGACTCTGACAGAAGTTAGTTTCGATTTCTTGAACACCATATTTCAATGTACCGAAGCCTGGACCCCGAAAAAATCATTGAGACCATCGAGCGACTCTGTTCAAGAATCGACGAGCGCTTTCCCGGCTCCGGGCTTGGTAGGGTGTGCCGTGAGCTGCTGACAATTGCCGTAGAATCACAGCAGCGCTCGGCCTGGATCGCCAAGCCGCAAAAGTCTCTGCGAATCATCGTAGGAATTCTAATTGCTCTTATGGTTGCGCTCCTGGTGCTGGTATTGGCTAACTCGACCTTGCCCACCAGTCGATTCGATTTTGTCTTGCTGTTGCAGGTTTCGGAAGCCGGCATTAACGTCTTTATCGTTCTTGGTGCCGCGATCCTGTTTCTGATCACCTTAGAAGTCCGCATCAAGCGAAGCCGCGCGCTTAAGGCCATTCATGAGCTGCGGGCCCTGGCGCACGTTGTCGACATGCACCAGTTGACCAAGGATCCGGAAGGGTTCCTGAATCGAGAGAACGCGTCGACTCCTCCTCCGAAATCCAATGTAACCGCAGCCCAAATACCCAAGTACCTGGACTATTGCAGCGAGATGCTCTCTTTGATTGGGAAGCTGGCGGCATTGTATGTCCAGAAATTCGACGATCCCGTGGCCCTCTCTGCAGTGAATGAGGTGGAAGAGCTGACTTCGGGACTTTCGCGTAAGATATGGCAGAAGATCATGGTCTTTAATTCAGATCCAGCCATGGTTAAGCCCAGCTCTTAAATTAAGCTAACACATTAGAAAGGGCGTTGATGCGTAAATACTCCTCATGCAGTCTATTCTCGATAGCTTTCTTACTTTTGAGTGCCGGCATCTCAACTGCCCAGCCGGATGATGCCACGCGCCAGGCTTGGAATCGTCCGGTCAAGCCTTTCCGCGTGGTCGGAAACATTTACTATGTGGGCGCCGAGGGAGTAGCCTCTTACCTCATTACTACGCCACAGGGCCATATCCTCCTGGACAGTGGCTTCGCGGAGACAGTACCGCGCATTCAAGACAGCCTGAATCAACTCGGCTTCAAGCTCGGAGACGTGAAGGTGTTAGTCAATAGTCACGCTCATTACGATCATGCGGGCGGGTTGGCGCAGTTGAAGAAGCTAACAGGCGCCCAGTTAATGATCAGCGAAGCCGACGCGAAGCTGATTTCCGATGGAGGTCGCAGTGACTTTCAATGGGGCAACAATGCCTCCTTCCATTTTGAGCCGGCCGTAGTTGACCGCCTTTTGCGCGATAAAGATACGGTTGAACTCGGTGGAGTGACGATGGTTGCTCGGATCACTCCGGGTCATACCAAAGGATGCACTACCTGGACCATGAAGGTTCGCGACGGGGACCGAGATTTGGACGTTGTGATTGTCGGCAGCACCACCATTCCGGGTTACAAGTTACTCAACAACGCTGCTTATCCAAACATCGTTGCGGACTACGCTTATACTTTTGACCTGTTGAAGACGCTCAAATGCGACGTCTTCCTCGCTCCGCATGGATCATTTTTTGGCTTGGATGAAAAGAGAACCCGGATGGAGAAAGGCGTGAAGACGAACCCGTTTATCGATCCTCAAGGCTACCGCCGTTTCATCGATACCACCGAGCGAGATTATCAGGAGCAACTAAAAACCGAGCGGAAGACAAGCAAGTGTGACTGCGACAGTTGAGCTGTTTACTAACTTAGATTCAGTGGAGGCATAAAATGAAAATACTCTCTCTTCTATTTCTCATATTCATGACGATGGCGGTGCCGGTGGTCGTTCCAGCGCAGTCGAGTGATGAACCACAGTCCGTCAAGGAGGCAGTCCTGGACTACGTTGAAGGCGTGTATGAAGTCAGTCCTGCCAGGATTGAGCGAAGCATTCATCCTGATCTGGCCAAGCGAGGGTTTTTCATCAAGAAGGGCGAGAAGGCCTACAGCCCTCACACTATGACCTTTGCCCAGTTGGTCGAGCTCTCAAAAAACTACAACAAGGACGGGCACGTTCCCAAGGACGCGCCGAAAGATGTGGTGGTTTATGACGTCTCTGATCAGACCGCAAGCGCGAAGCTGACTGCCATGTGGGGCATCGACTACATGCACCTGGCGAAGTATGAAGGCAAGTGGAAGATCATCAACGTGCTCTGGCAAACCCCGGCAAAGCTGGCAAAAGCAGTCGAACCTTCCAACTAAGATTCATGTTTGGCTTGGCGTTGTGTCGCGTGAGTTTATCGATCGTTCCTGAGACGATAGCCGATCCCGGGGAGTAACAATGATTCGCCCTTTCCGCCTCTTGGTCGTGCTGCTCGTTTGCCTGACGACGAAAGATGGGCTGGCGCAAGAGAAGCCTGCCATACCTGATGTTGACCGCACTCGATTGGCCGAAGCCTTCAGGATTGGTGACAGACTCGGGAATCGAGTGTGGAGCAACTGGGACCAGGCACCCTTCGCAGTTTTGCTGATCACTCCCGAGTACGAATTCCTAATACGACATCCAAGACCTTCGGCGGACTTCACTCTGGTCGGCAAAGATCCTCTGTTGCAAAGTAACGTTTACTTCCGCAAGAGAACTCAGAACATCGATTTCCTGGCCACGTTTCCCGCGGTGGGCGGAGTCGCCACCATTGTCATTGGCCAGGCCGAGAATACGGACAAGAAGAGTTCGACGCCCTGGGTGGTAACCGTCCTGCACGAACACTTTCATCAACTCCAGATGTCGCAGCCTTCCTACTTCGCGGAAGTCGAATCATTGAACCTCTCGCGCGGAGACCAATCTGGCATGTGGATGCTGAACTTCGCATTCCCTTACCAGAACGATCAGGTCGCTACGCAGTTTTCCCGTTTGAGCAACTTGCTCGCTCAGGCCCTTCAAGCCAAAACGAAGAAGGAGTTTTCCGCCAAGCTGGCGATCTATCTTGAGGCCCGCAAGGCGTTTCAGAGTCTGCTTAGTTCGGACGATTACAAGTATTTCTCGTTTCAGTTGTGGCAGGAAGGAATCTCCAGGTACACCGAGTTCCGCATCGCTGATCTGGCTGCGAAAAAGTACCAGCCATCGAAAGAGTTTCGCTCGCTGAAGGACTACACGCCTTTCAAAGAAGTGGCGTCTTCGATTCTGAACCAGCAGATCCTGGAAAAGCTGCCGACACTTCAACTCCCTAAATCTGAAAGAATTGTGTTTTATCCTTTCGGCGCAGGGGAAGGGCTGTTACTTGATCGCGCAAATCCTAGATGGCGGAGCCGGTACTTTACGGAGAAGTTTTATCTCGATAAGTATTTCAGCTTGACGAAGTGAGAGGGGGGATCGCCGCGATCACTAATCCGAAAGAATCACAGGGTGGCCAGGGCCGCAACTAAAAGACATTCATACTAACTGACCTCACAATTTCAGGGAGCTATGGATTTAGAGTTAACGCCAGTTTTCACTCCGTTAGGAGTGAAACCTGTCAAACTCGTCCGGAACGAACGACCTTGAAAATAGAGGCCTTCGCAAGGGACCGCCGCGATCACTAATCCGAAAGAATCACAGGGCGGTCAGGGCCGCAACTAAAAGACATTCAAACTAACTGACCTCACAATTTCAGGGGGCTATGGATTTAGAGTTAACGCCGGTTTTCACTCCGTTAGGAGTTCCGCTGCTCGCCCAAGAACGGCGAGCATATACCATGGTGAAACTCCAAGGCGGCTTGCGCGACGTAAGGCGTTGTATTATCTGGCCTGTTGCAGGTCGCGAAGGCCGGTCACGCAATGGTGCATTTTGCCCGTTTAGGAGTTTGGTCTCAGGGTTAGCGTGT
>JAMQPI010000540.1 GCA_023717565.1 Pyrinomonadaceae bacterium
CTTCAGCCGCTTCGTTCGGCTTTGACTGCTCCTCCTCACGGCTGCAACACTCGGTACGAGTGGTTGGTTAGACCTTACTCGACTGGGACTTGCACCCAGTCAGAAACACCAAGCTTTGCTCGGCGCACTAGCCAATGGATCCTAAATTCAACCAGGCCGCAGCTACTCAAGGCTTTGTTAGTGCTTTTAGCCGCTGGGACCAGAATGGTTCCGGCGTGGGATGGTTCTGGGGTTGAGCGGTACTTGCCCGATTGAAGTTAGGATCCAGTGGCTACGGCAAATGGTTCTGTGGTTGAGCCGTACAGGAGCTGGTTGAACTTAGGATCCAGTGGCTACGGCAAATGGTTCTGTGGTTGGGTGGAGCTGGAACTGGTTGAAACTATGATCCATTGGCTACGACACGGCGACGCTACCGCGATATGGTACTGACTTCATGCCGCGCCGCCTGTACAATAATTCGACTCTCAATCCAGATAGTGATTATTAGTGCATCCCCAAGATATGTCAGATCACAAACACACCAACCGGCTGATTGACGAAACGAGCCCTTATCTTTTGCAACACGCCCACAATCCTGTGGATTGGTATCCCTGGGGCGATGACGCTTTCGCGGCAGCTCGCAATGAAAACAAGCCAATTCTACTGAGCATTGGATATTCAGCCTGTCACTGGTGCCACGTGATGGAGCACGAATCATTCGAAAACGAAGACATTGCCAGCCTCATGAACGAAAACTTTGTCAGTATCAAAGTTGATCGAGAAGAGCGGCCCGATCTCGATCAGATCTACATGAACGCGGTTCAGATGATGACGCATCATGGCGGCTGGCCGATGACCGTGTTTCTCACCCCTGAAGGTGTTCCCTTCTATGGCGGAACCTATTTCCCTCCAGAAGATCGATACAACATGCCCGGGTTTCCACGCGTGCTCATCAGCATGGCGGAGGCCTACCGGGATCGACCTGATGACATCCAGCAAACCGGCGCCTCGATCCTTGCCGAACTGAATCGCTTGAGTCTGGCGCGGGAATCCAACGAACCGCTAACCCAGAAACTTCTAGCGCAGGCTTTTAAAGGGATCGTCAAGACATATGATCCGGCTAATGGCGGATTTGGCGGCGCCCCAAAATTTCCGCCAGCTATGACCTTAGAGTTTCTGCTGCGGGTCCATCACAACACCGGAAGTCAGGAAGCACTCGACGTTGTAACCAACACCTGTCGCAAGATGGCCGACGGCGGAATCTACGATCAACTCGGCGGCGGTTTTCACCGTTACTCAACCGACGCAAGATGGCTAGTGCCGCATTTCGAGAAGATGCTTTACGACAATGCCCTCCTGTGCCGACTCTATCTCCACTACTACCAGCTTACCCATGACGAGTCGGCCCGCCGCACCGCCGAAGGCATCCTGGATTATGTCGTGCGGGAGATGACCGATGCCAACGGCGGCTTCTACTCAACCCAGGATGCCGATTCCGAGGGCGAGGAGGGGAAGTTTTTTGTCTGGAGTCCTGACGAAATCGCTTCGGTCCTGGATGTGGAAGGCGCCGCGCTCTTTTCGGCCTATTACGATGTCACTCAGGGAGGCAACTTCGAAGGTAAGAACATTCTAAATGTGACTCGGCCCCTGGAAGATGTGGCAGCCAAGGCGAAAGTCACTCTTGAGCACCTTCAACAGTCATTGGAGGGCTCCCGGGGCAAACTCTTTGAGCTACGCGAGAACCGGGTAAAACCCGATCGCGATGAAAAGATCCTGACTGCCTGGAACGGAATGATGCTGGCGAGCTTTGCTGAAGCTGCAGCGATTCTCGACCGCGTAGACTATCTGGAGATTGCCAAACGCAATGCCCGGTTCCTGCTCGACAATCTGCTTCGTGATGATCTGCTCCTGAGAACTTACAAGGACGGCGCCGCGAAACTGAATGCTTATCTGGAAGACTATGCATTTCTCGGCGACGGGCTTCTCACTCTATACGAGGCCACCGGAGAGCTTGAGTGGTTTGAGGCGACTCTTTCGCTAACTAACAGGATGATCGAGGAATTCTGGGATGAGGAAGATGGAGGGTTTTTCTTCACGGGTAAGAGTCACGAGAACCTGATCGTCCGTTCAAAGGACTATTTTGACAATGCCACGCCCTCCGGGAATTCCGTCGCCGCCGACGTCATGCTACGCCTCGCGGCCTTAACAGATAATAACGACTACCGCAGAAGGGCAGTGACCATCTTGCGCCTGATCGCCGACTCGTTGCGTCGCTATCCATCTGGTTTTGGACGAGCCCTATGCGCGCTCGACTTTCATCTGGGAACGCCCAGGGAAATCGCCATCGTTGGAGACCACGATGCAATGCAAACTCGCCTTTTGCGAAGCGCTGTATGGCATTCGTACGTGCCCAACAAAGTGGTAGCCCAGACGGTACCTGGGGATGATGAGAGCGCCCAGTTGATTCCTCTCCTGCGTGATCGACGGCTGGTCGATAACATGCCGACGGCCTATGTGTGCGAGCACTTCACTTGCAGCGAGCCGGTGACGGATCCGGAAAAGCTCGCCGTTCAATTGGCTCAACCAAGGCCTGTTTCAGGAGCGATGACAGGTTAACGACCATGATCCTGCCCGACGACTCCAACCGCTAAGCTCTTTTGGCTCTTCACCATAGTCTCAGTGCCCCGTGCCCTCCAAGGATTGCCTTGACTCCAACCTGCTGAAAGAGTTATCTTTAGCGTCGGTGGCCAACAGTGTTTTACCGCCGTCTGACCAGGGTAAACCGTTCAATTTCAAAACTACAAGCCCGACTCAACTGCATCCGCGATTTGAGTTGATTCAAACGTTTGCAGTCGTCAAATTTCAAGCATCCCCGAGGTGCCTTGGGTAAGAATTCGATTCAAGTCACGATGGCAAAACCAAACACGAAGAGCAGCGTTCTCTTTGTTGTCATTTCGGCAACGGGTGGGCTGCTCTTGCTCTCAGCGATTGTCGCAATCTTCAGGTTGCCGTTACTCAGCCCCGCCGGGTTGGTTTCTCTGCTCAATCTACTTCTGCTCACGTTTGTAGCGAGCCGGTTCACCGTAGCTCTGACGGGCACCGACGGGGTTAGCCAAAGCCGGAAGTCGATGGCTGATACCTTTGTGTTCCTAGCGGTCATGCTCTATGCGATTCCCCCGATGGACACGACGGGGCCAGCTACGTTTCTAGCCGCCATCGTCGGCCTTATGTCGACGTTTCGGCTCTGCAGTAGGAGAGAGTCAATCTTCACTACCGCCATAGCCGTCATCTCCACATTTATCGCGGCTTCATGCTACGGGATGCTGGTCCGAACGTTCGCTGATAACCCCAACATCGGGTTGGAGGGCGGGCTGCCTCTAAACATCTTCCTGATACCGGTCTGTGTACTGGCAGTTTTGCAGTACTCTCTCAGCACGTTGGCTACCGCTTTGTTCCTCCGCATCGACGGTGGCAAAGCCGCTGTCCTTCCTTCGCAAGAGAGCATTGTATGGACGTTGACCACTCAGATCGCCGGGGCGGCTTCCGCCGTACTTTTCTATTCAGCCATTCGCGGATCAGGTGTCGGTTTTGTGCTTCTCGGTCTTCTCATTACCAGCCTGGTTCATCTGCTCTACTGGTTCAACGCGAAACGATTTGAGGAAATACGGCGAGGGGAGGCTGAGAAGCGACGGCATATCGAAGAGATGGCCAAGATTCACATGAATACAATTGAGTCTCTAGCCATCGCGATCGACGCCAAGGATCAAACCACACATGGTCATGTTCGTCGCACCCAAATCTACGCTCGCCAGATGGGCAAAGTCTTTGCGGTAACTGAACCCGAACTACGGGCGCTGGTCGCCGGCGCGCTCTTGCACGACATCGGCAAGCTGGCGGTTCCCGAGTACATCCTCAACAAGCCCGGC
>JAMQPI010000598.1 GCA_023717565.1 Pyrinomonadaceae bacterium
ATTCTCGAGGTCTGCTGACCAGGAACCCAAGCTATTCCACTTGTTGTGGTTCGGTTTGGAGTGTCGTGCGGGCAAGGCTGATCAGAATAATTGCCAGAGCGACACTGGAAGCCGCGAGCACGAGGTAAATCAACCAGGGAACACGCTCGGTGAGTGGCAGCGGCTCGGGCTTGAATTCAGGATTCGTAACCACGCTGCCAACCGCCCGATGGATCGGTTCATTACTTGCAAAAGCCTGCCCGGGTTTAGTCGACAGCTTGGATGGCAGTTCTTTTTCGAAGTCGTAATGCGGCGCGGTGATCTTAGAATTACCAAAAAACAGCCGCAGCGGTTGGGTTGGTGTTTCCTTCAACTCGAAGACAAACTGCCGGGCCGGAGCACTGGCCTGGATCGAGAGTATGGTGAGTGTCGGGTTGCTGTAGTCGGTGATCAGCAGACGGAGCTTTCGTGCGTGCACCTCCTCGTCGAACGTGATCACGAGCGGCTTGGCCTCCTCACCAAGGTGTCTCGTTAGTTCACCAGTCGCTATCAAACGTACGTTCTGAGGGTCGTCGACATTCTCAATCTGAAACGGGCGGGAGAAGGAAGCATCCGCCATCTCAATAGCGAGCCGGTCGCACGGTGCTCGAGCGCCGAGATCGATGGTCCACACTGAGGCATGCGCCCCCTGATTACGGAGCAGTTGATACGGAGGGACATACAGTCCCCAGGTGGTTAACTCGCCCTTCGCGTGGACTGCCAGTTTCACCTTTACTCCGGTAATTTCTGGCGCTTTACTGTCCGTCACCTCATCGCGGAGAACTCGCACACGCAAGAATCTGTATCTGCTGGTCGGGTAGGTTATCCGGCTCGACTCGACTCCCTTATTCTGCGATTGAAAACTAAAAAGCACGCCGCTTTTGTCCAGCATCCGCCACTCTTTGCTGGAGTCGCTGCCTTCGACCTCGACCCGTCGCCGAAAGTTCGTGCCGGCTGTTTGTACCTCAATCTCATTGTGGTCACCTGGATTCTCGCCCAGATCCACAGTCACCTCGCTCGTTGACTGGCCCACCACTCCCTGGTTAAAGACACTCGCACCAATCTCTCGTGTGTCGGCAAACTCTCGGCGGATGCGAAGTGCGTACGGAATTTCCCGGCCACCGGCATCGAATAGCCTCAGGTCCGCCAGATCATCACGCGCTTTATCCATTACTTCCAGTGGCAAGACGACGTCGTATATTCCAGGCGCATCTGGGGCTCCCGGGTTTGCTGTCACTTCAGCAAAGAAAGGCCACGACGACAATGGGGCTTGAGCGAAGACGATAACTGCAAGCCACACCGTCGCCGCCAGCATCACGAAAACGAATGAGAGGAGCTTCTTCATTTTGACGACTCCCGGGAATGAAAGGCTCTGTGGTAACCCCACGCCACCAACAGCAACAAGACTCCGAGCACAAAGAAAACGATGATCCGGTAGAGCTGCTGGAGCCGTGCAATGTCAACCAGCATGGCCTTGACTATGGTCAAGGCGAAAAGGACCAGGGCAGCCCAACGGACGCTGGATGAACGGCGGACGAACCCCACCGCTGCCAGGACTGCTGCGTAAGCAGCCCAGAGAACTGAAAGGGCCATTTGCCCCAGCCACTCAAGGTGTTCAGCATCCTCTGCGATTCTCTCGGCGTTTGCTCGCGCGGCGAAGTACGTCTGCGTCTCCACCGACATCACGAACCAGAGCGCGACAACAGCAGCCAGCAAGATGCCTATCCTTAACCGAGGTGCCTGGATCTGCTTTCGTTCACCCGCCCGTTGATACAAAACGGTTGCGCCGAACAAGCACCCGATTACAACCAGAGACGAAAGAAAGTACCGATTCAGGACTGGCGTGAACATCGGGCGATAAAAGAAATTGGTGTCCCAGAAGCAGAGCTTGGCCACGGCCTGGCCGAACAGCGTGCAACCAATGACTCGTAGTCTTAGCGATCTGATTTCCAGACCGGCCCACAAAATTATCAGCGCTTCAACCGCCCACGCGATCGTAATCCAGTTTGAACGCAACTGAATCGGGATCGCAATGGTCACGAAAGTCAGCGCGATGCCGATCATCAGCAGCAACTCGCTGCGATTAGTGGCCAGCGGGGTCGCCAACATAGCAGCCCGGTCAGGACGTTTCATCCGCTCAAGCAGAATCTTCGCTGCGCCGGCGTATACCAGAGCCATGCCGATGGCGAACACGCCCATCCAGTCATGATGGTTGGGATTGAGCAGATGGTAGCTGGTGGCGAAGAATACGAACGGATTGATTGATAGCAGCGCCAGGTCTTCGATCGTGGCGACTTCGCGCCGGATCAGTTCTCGCCCCAGGTGCGCCAAAAGGAAGATCAAAAATACGACGGCTTGAAATATCAAAACCGCCACGCGCTTCTGCGGATGATATCTCTCGTTGTACCAAAGCCAGAACAGCAGCTGGGTGCCGAAG
>JAMQPI010000591.1 GCA_023717565.1 Pyrinomonadaceae bacterium
AAGAACCGCGAGACCCGCAGGTGCAGCAATCAAGACGACCAGGAGATTCCCATAGATCACTGATGACGCGCGATTCACGGCGCGGGAGCTTGAATGACGAAGAAGTAGAAAATAGAAAGCGAAACAGAGACCGGATGCTAATGCCAGGAGATTGCCGGTGACGTCCTGAGGGCGGAGTTTGCCGACGAAGAAGAGCGACATGCCTACCACACAGCCAATCACGGTCAACAAGTCGCGCCGCCGGAACTTTTCTTTGTAGAACAAAGGCTCAAGTATCAGAACGTAGAGGGGCGCAGTGTATTGTAGGAAGATGGCGTTGGCCGCAGTGGTCTCTTTGGTGGCGAGGACGAAAAGGAGAAGCAGCGCGGCATAAAGCACAGACGCGACCGCAGTGACTTTGTTAATTCCGAAGCCTTCGCGTCGCGTGAAGATAGCTACTGTGATCGCTGCAAGTAAGGAACGGCCGAAAGAGAGCTCAAGTCCCGTGAGAGAGGTCCACTTAATGAAAAGCCCGCCAGTGCTCCAGATGATGGCGGCCGCCAAGACCAGCAGGAGGGGTGAATAGCTGGGCTGAGCGGGGTTCTTAGACAATTCCTTGTAGGGTTGGGCTGGTTCTCTGAGAATCGCTCAATGTGTTTGTTTGGGAGTGCAGTCTATTGTTCCAGGTCCTCGGCATCGATCGGCGGTTGGCGGCGCAGTTGTTTTCCAAAGACTCCATTCCAGGGCGGAATAACAACGGAGACGGCGCCGTGGGCCTTGGCTTGGCAGGCAAGTCGAATCAAAGGCTTCGGCTCGTTAGTGTCAACATAACCAAATATCTTGATCTGTTTTCCTTCGCGAACCGCGACGTCGGAAAGTTTTTCCGCACCACCAATCACTCCCACCCAGCACGTTCCACATGATGCCGAACGGCACTCAACCGGGATCGGACCTTCCACCCGACGCGGATCGATTGAGCGCCAGTCGCGCGAGCGATCGGCTTCTGCGCCCCACGCCAGGTCCTGGGCATCGTTTAACTTGTAGGTAGCCGAGTCGTCGTTCTCGTCATGGTTGACGGTCCATTTCTTATCGATGGTTTTCAGAAAGCCAAACAAACCCTGGCCATCGTCTTTGGCGCGTGCACTTAGAACCTGATCTGGCGATCTCTTTGCATGTTTGGCGTCAATGGCGACCTTCCCTGGCGCCGCCTTAAATGTTTCGAGTCCAGTCTGTCGCAAGGTCATGAAAGCAACCGCTGAGATTCCCACTAAAAGTGATGGGTCCAGCTTTAACGCGCCGGCAACACTCTGCGCGACTTCGAGAATTTGATCGGCTAGTGAAGTGGCTGAAGCTTGAGCCTTGGGAGCGTTGGACACAGACTGAAGGCTGTTCCACTTTTCGGCATATTGCTCGACGACCCTCTTCACTTCAGGCCAGTAACGGTGTCCGTAAATAAACCTGTGCGAAGAGTCGACCTGGTTCTTGAGATAGTAGTCCCCCTGCAGTAGCAGCTCGCGCGCGAGTTTCTCCGGGTCGGCCGCTTGTTGTAATGCGGTGAACAGCCCCAGCGGGTAAAAGGAGAACCAGATCTGGGTTGCAGTCTTGTCGACCTCGTGGATTGAACGCAAGAGAGTCGTAACCGCCGCCAGCCATCCCTCTTGGTCATGTTGGTTGAGGAAGGATTCAAAAGGAGTTTCAGTAGCCGTCTTTATTAGGGTTGTGCTCATAGTAGTTCGTCCGGTTTATTACCTGGGAATCAAAACTCAATACTCTAGCAGCAACAACGACGGGTTCAAAGCCGACCTCAAGCCAGGATGACCTCGTGGTTCGTTCCCGAGCGAAAACGTTGACAAACGCCGAATCAGCGGAGTAAAAGTCAGTTCAATCAGCAATCCTTTGTCGGTGTCTGCAGACTCTGAGGGCGAATTACTGCGAATGGAGGGGGGCAAAAATGGAGTCAGAAAGGTCAGAACGCGGTAAACCAGGTCGTGGGTTTGATAGTGCTTACAGTTTTTCATTCGCTATCGCGATTGGTTTGATCCTTTTCATCGGTGGGTTAGTGATTAGTTTGACTCTCGGCGAAGGCACCATTGGTTTGATCTTCGGCATCCCTATGCTAATTGCCGGCCTGGTGCTGCCATTGATCTTAATGCGCGATATGTTTACGCAGAATGAAGTCAAAGGTCCCTGTCCCTACTGCTCGGCACAGATCAAAACCTCCGATGCCACAATCAGACTGCGCTGTTCCTCTTGCGGCAAAGAAGTTGCGGTTCGCGATATGAAGTTGTTGGCCGTTGAGAAGTAAACCTCAGGTGCACCCTAGCCAACACCTGGTCCAATAATCGCTGAACGTGAGAGCGAAGAGAATTCCCATCCAGAAAAGTGCGGAAGCGACAATTACCCAGATGAGGCGCGCGCTGTAGCGAACGTGCATGAAATAGAG
Organism: Pyrinomonadaceae bacterium; assembly: GCA_023717565.1. Lineage (GTDB taxonomy): Bacteria > Acidobacteriota > Blastocatellia > Pyrinomonadales > Pyrinomonadaceae > PSRF01. Next base: position 2,423 of record JAMQPI010000591.1, read on the forward strand.
CACGACGAGAGTGGCCTTCACCACCGCGATGGTCATCGCGACGATGACGTTCAAAGCGCCGGGAAAGTTCTGGAAGGCAGCTAGAACAGTGACGGCCGTACCGACCATCAACGCCAGGAAGATGCTTATATAGACTTTTACCGGGACAATGTGTTCGCTCATGCGTTCTAATGCCCGCCTGTATGCCTGCCCAGCAAATAGAGCAGCGGAAACAGAAAAATCCAAACTATGTCTACAAAGTGCCAGTAGAGCCCGATGACCTCGACCGGATTGTGATACTCGGGACTGTAGCGGCCCTTCACCGAAAAATAGAGAAGGAAGGAAAGCAAGCCCACGCCAATGATCATATGTAGCGCATGCATGCCGGTCATCGCGAAATAAATCCAATAAAACATCTGGACGTGCTGCATCGAACCCCCCGGAGTCAGGTGCATTTCGTGAGGATCTGGATTGAACGGGTTCCCAGGGATCAGTGAGCCAGGGATTAGGTGGTCTTCGTATTTCTGGTAGTACTCAACAGCCTTGATTCCCAGAAATCCGAGACCCAGGACGATAGTCAACACCAGGGAAATAATCTGCGCCCGACGCTTGCCGACCTGAGTGTTGTAAACGGCCATGGCCATTGTAAAGCTGCTGAAGATCAGCACCGCCGTATTAATGGCACCGAGTTTTATGTCGAGGTGATTGCTGGCAATCGCGAAAGCCGCGGGGAATTTGGAACGATAGAGAGTGTAGGCTAGGAACATTCCGCCGAAGAACATGATTTCGGTAACCAGGAACACCCACATGCCGAGAGTTCCCGCCTCCCGCTGCTGCTCCAGATTTTCAAAGTGGTGCTGCAGCGCGGGATGGCTTACTTCGTGTTCTACGTAACTCTCAGCCAATGTCTCTCTCCGTCCTGTTCAAGTCTAAAACTACTTCAAACTTTTTCCGCGGTCTGATCGTGGTACTTTCCGACAACTTCCATCTCCTCAGGAGGAGCAAACTCGTATGCCTCCCACGTCACCACCGGAGTGTAATCAAAGTTTTCCGTCGGGGGCGGCGATTGTGTCCGCCACTCGAGTCCTGGTAGATGCCAGGGATTTCCCGGCGCAACTTTGCCGTAGCGCATGGACCACACGAGATAGACTGCGGGGATCAGATAACCTACGGCGAGAATTGATGCCCCCGCTGTGGAGAGCACATTGAAAACTTGAAACTCCGGAGGATAGGCGTGGTATCGGCGAGGCATACCGAGATAACCCGCAACAAATTGCGGGAAGAACGTCAAATTAAATCCAGCGAATATCAGGAGAGCGGAGAATCTCCCCCAGCCATCGGGATACATGCGACCGCTAATCTTCGGCCACCAGTAGTGCAGTCCGCCGAGGTAACCAAATATAGCTCCGCCAACCATGATGTAGTGGAAATGAGCCACAATGAAGTAGGTGTCGGTGACATGGACGTTAACGCCAAGGGTTGCCAGAAACAGTCCAGTCATGCCGCCGATTGTAAACAGTCCGATAAAGCCAAGCGCGTAAAGCATCGGGGTGTCAAAGGAGATGGAGCCTTTGTAGAGAGTGGCCGTCCAGTTGAAGACTTTTATCGCCGAAGGGACGGCTACGGCAAAACTCAGAAAAGAGAAGATCATTCCCGCATAGAGTGACTGGCTGGAGACAAACAGGTGATGGCCCCAGACGAGAAAACCGAAGACGGCAATTGCCAGACTGGAGAAGGCGACGAACGAATACCCAAAGATATTCTTGCGAGAGAAATTCGCAATCAGCTCGCTAACAACACCCATGCTGGGCAAGATCATGATGTAGACAGCCGGATGGGAGTAGAACCAGAACAGATGCTGGAAGAGGACCGGATCGCCTCCCACCGCCGGATCAAAGATGCCGATATGCGCCAGGCGCTCGAAGGCTAGCAGCAGGATGGTGATTGCGATGACTGGCGTGCCCAGAATCATGACCAGGCTGGTGGCGTAGTGTGCCCAGATAAACAGCGGTAGACGAAACCAGGTCATGCCCGGTGCTCGCATTGTATGAATCGTAACGATGAAGTTGAGGCCTGTCAGAATTGACGAAAAACCGTTAATAAAGATTCCCAGTCCCGTGGCCACGACATAGGAGTTGGAAAACGTAGTGCTGAAAGGGGTGTAAAAGGTCCAGCCAGTGTCGACTCCTCCGGCGAGCAAGGCGTAGATGGTGACACCGCCGCCCAGCATATAGATATACCAACTGAGCAGATTGATACGTGGGAAGGCCAGATCCTTCGCGCCAATCATCATAGGCACCAGGAAGTTTCCCAGAGTTGCCGGTATCGATGGTATCAGGAAGAAAAACACCATAATGATGCCGTGCTGTGTAAAGACCTTGTTGTAGGTAGTCGACTGGAGCAGATCGCCCTGCGGGGTCAACAACTCGAGACGGATGAGCATGGCGTAAACGCCGCCGATGAAGAAGAAAAAGGTGATCGACCCGAGATAGAGCAACGCGATGCGTTTATGATCTCTGGTCAGCAACCACGATTTCAGACCATACTCAGCGTTGATGTAATTAATCCGCGATGGTAATGGTGGTATGAATTCTTCCATGGTTCTAACGAGCCGCTTGTTATTATCTGTTGGCCGCCGCAGGACTTGCCGCGGATGCAGGCGCGGGCGATGGCGCAGTGACCGGGCTAGCCGCGCGTCCAGCCGGTTGCGAAGTCTCAATCTGCAACGACTTGATGAATGCCAGAATCTGTAGCAATTGCTCCTCGCTTACCTGCCCTTGAAATGTTGGCATGATGGGACCAAAACCGGTCACCAGCTTGGCCTGCGGATTTACAATTGACTCGCGAATGTATGCCTCGTCTGCATTGATGCTCTGACCGTTGTTAAGAACGACCTGCTTTCCGAATATGCCTTCCAGCGCGGGACCGCGTCCTCCCTCACCCGCAGCTCCGTGGCACGAAACACAACCAAGCGTCTCGTACATCTGCTTACCGGCGACAGCGGGTGATTGCTGGCTCGAATTCCCACCCAACCAGTTATCAAACTCCGTTGGCTCCAGGGCGACCACTGAACCAATCATTCCTGAATGGTTCGTGCCACAGTATTCGGCGCAAAACAGGTGGTATCGTCCCGGTTTCGTCGCCTCGAACCACAGGGTCGTGTACCGACCCGGCACGACGTCAGCCTTGATGCGAAACGCCGGAATGAAGAAGTCGTGAATCACATCTTCCGTGGTCATGATCAGTTTGATTTTTCGACCCACGGGCACGTGAAGTTCATTGATCTCGCGCTGGCCCGTCGTGTGCTGAATTTTCCACATCCACTGTTTTCCCACCACGTAGATCTCCACCGCATTTGTCGGCGGCCGCCATTGCTGGAAGAAGACTTGGGCGCCCCAAGCAAACATGGTCATGGCAATGATGAAGGGGATAACCGACCACATTGTTTCGAGTTTAAGTGAGCCGGCGACGGGACGTGGAATTTCATAAGGGTTGCGGCGACGGTACTTGATTACGAAAAAGGTCAGGACGCCGGAGATCATCAAAGTAAAGAAAATCGTCACGCCCACCAAATAGAAGTACAGTGCATCAACCTTGCCTGACAGAGTCGAAGCGCTGGGCGGTATGAATGGAATCCAGGGAGTCTGCATCGCTAAACGGCCCCTCCCGCACGTAAACGCACCTGCGTCGCATTGCGGCGGCGCATTGCGAAAAACAGTGCCACCATAGCGAAGAGAGTGACCACGCCGCCCCCGCGGATCAGATTCATCACTACGGCGCCGTATTTTCCGGTAGCCGGATCGTAGTGGTAGCAATAAAGCAGAAGCTGATCCACGGGCGAGCCGATCTTATTCTGAGAAGCTTCGACCAGCCCCAAACGCAAATCCCTTGGTGGATACTCGATGCCGTAAAAATAGCGCGCGAGTTTGCCTTCGGATGTTGCGACCATGATTGTGCTGGCATGTGCAAACTGGTTCGTCTTTTCGTCGAAGTTGTAATGAAAGCCCACCGCTTCCGTAAGCCGCCTGATGTTTTCGCTGTCGCCCGTCAGAAAATGCCACCCATTCTCGGCGGGGCCCCGCTTGGCTTCCGGCAAATAACCCACGTAGGTCTTCTTCTTGGCCGTCGCTAGCGCCGGCGTTTCACGTGGGTCGAAACTCACGGTAACCACGTCAAACTCGTCTCCAGCTTTAAAGGAAAGAACCTTGAAAGCGCTAACCATCCCATTCAACACCTGCGTACAAAGCATCGGGCATTCGTAGTAGACCAGCGAGATGATTACCGGCTTCTTGCCGAAATAATCACCCAACTTGACAGGCTCGCCCCTTTCATCGCGAAACACGAGATCCAGCGGCAATTGTTCGTTTAGCTTCTGGTCAATCTTCACGTCCCGCAGCGCTTTTGGCAGTCCATTCGAAACGACACCGCTCTGTGGTCGTGCTCCGTAGAGTGGTGAGCTTGGCCCAGGGCCACCTGGCTGGCTGAATGCGGGAAGGCAGAAAGCAGACAGCAGGAGCGTCAACGCCAAGAAGACGCGGAGACGGGGAGATAGGGAGATGGGGGGACGGGGAGACACGGAGACATGGAGACACGGGGACACTGAGATACGTGGATACGGGGACAGGGAGACATCGAGAATAGACGTCACCACTTCTCCCTGGCCCCGGGTCTCCCCGTCTCCGCATCTCCCCGTTCCCGTGTCTCCGTGTCTCCCCGTACTCATTGCTCCCCCTTTTCGCTAACTCGGCCCGAGCTTGCGGCTGTCGGAGTGCCGATTGTGTAGTTTGTCATTTCCTGAGGAGCTGCCTGTTGCGGTCGCGACCGCAGGCCCTGCCCTTCCAAAACTTTTTGCATGGCGTGTTTGATGGGAAGTCCGGCCGGGTTTCCCGACTGGTCCTTTGGACCGTTGTCTAACACCATTTTCCATTGTTCCCTGAGCACGTGATACTCGGCTTCAGGCGCTTTATTCTCAAGGTCGACGGATTCCCCACTTTCGAGCCTGACTCCGAAGCCCTTGGCCGCCTGAAGCCTCGGCTCCGGCGGCAGACTCTCCTTTTCGCTCATAGCCATTGGCCCGGGCGGTACCTCGCCTTCCTTCTTTACTTCCTGCGCATTAAGGAAACCAAACAGTAGCCACATCAGAACGTAGACCGCGACTGTCATGATGACCAGGGCGGCCACGAATTTGAGAATCGCGGGCACATTGACATCGCTTAGTTCGTGAGTGACGTTAACGTTCCTGACGTGAGACACATCAGGGGTTTCCGTTTTATGCCCGTTACCCTTGTGGTTATGCTTTGCCATGGTTCAAGTAATGCTGAGTATTCCGTTCCGAGCGCAGTCGCTATCGCTCCCGGTTCTGTAGGCCAAACGTCTAGTGTTCCGCATGGGCAGGAGCCTGTGCTTCAGCCAGCACTGAGTCGTATTGCGGATCATTTATCGGTATTAGCGGACGCTTCCTCAATTGCCAGGCAAACACTGCGAACCAGAGACCACCGACGGCGATCGGCGCCACAACATCCATCCAACTAACATGGAAACGATCCGGGGGGAACTCTGGCGCGATCATCCAAAACAAATCGATTAGGCGCATCACCAGTATCAACCCAGCCAGCATCACCAGTTTGCGTGCGTTACGTTTCAACGATGCTGACAATAACAGCAGAAACGGAAAAGCGAAGTGGAAGAACACGACGCTGACCGCAATCGCGCCCCAGCCGCCGCGGAGCCGTGGCAAGTACCATTGAATCTCTTCCGGTAGATTGCCCGACCAGACAATCAGAAACTGAGAGAAGGCAAAGTAAGCCCAGAGCATTACAAACGCCAGCATTAGCTTACCGAGATCCTGGAAATGATTTGGTCTTACGATGCGCGACATCGGCTCGCGGTTCGTCAGGAAAGATGTCACCGCAATTGCAAACGCCAGCGCGCTCAGAGCCCAGGCTATCACGAACAAGAGTCCGTAAATTGTGGAGAACCATTCGGGATTTAGCGACATTGCCCAGTCCACTGAAGCGAAAGTCACTGTCAGCACAAACAGCAGAAGACCCGGTGCGCTAACCATCCGCATGTTTTTCGCAAATCGACGGTCGGCGGTGTTGTCCTGATCAAGCGACCATTTGCTCAAGAGGTACGCGAGCAAAATCCAGAGTGCAAAATAGAGCGCTGCGCGTCCGGAAAAGAAGCGCAGATTCAAGTAAAGGCGCGCCTTCTCCTCGAGTGCCGGCGTCTTGGTTATCCTTTCGTGATGTGTCCAGGGATAAATCTGGTACGCGCCGATAATAATCGGAATAAACAGCAAAGCCATTAGCGGAATAGTCCGGGTGGCGGCCTCCAGGACACGGCGAATGACCAGACCCCAGGCGCCACCAGTCAGATGTTGCAGCAGCAGAATTGCCAGACTACCAAGTGCGATTCCAGTCCAGAACAGGTAGGCCACCAGATACGAATGAAAGAACTGCCGGCGATCGAGAATGGCGCCCACAGCAAACAGCAAGGTAAACACGGCGCCGACAATCAACGCGCGTTGCTGCCAACGCGCAATTTCCGGAGGTGCTGAATAGGCGCCATTCATCGCTAGTTATGCCCTCCAGGGCTGGGCGTCGCGGTCTGACTGGCTGGTGACGGAGTTTGACCGGTCTGCGGTTGCGTATTCTGCTGGCTCAATTGCAATGCGCGAATGTAAGCAACTATCGCCCAGCGATCACGCGCAGGAATCTGGGCCGCGTACGACGGCATGGCGCCCCAACCATTCGTGATGGCGTCAAAATAATGTCCAACCGGAGCCTGCCGCAGGTTGTCGCTGTGAAACGAAGCAGCCCGACGGAAACCGCGTCTCACGATCATTCCATCGCCGTTGCCGGTCAGCCCGTGGCATGCCGAGCAGAAGATGTCGTAGCGCTCCCTCCCACGCGTGACCACGTCCGCAGTAATTGGCAACGGGAACTCTTCGACGTCATCGGGATAGGAGACCACTCCGGGCGCCGCGTTTGTGCCCGTTACAATCGCAGTCGGCGCCGCTGCCGGGGCGACTGTCCCAGCCGTACTTTTCTTGCCGGTGAAGAATTCCCTGTCCGCTCTAAGGTAACCGCGCGGAACGGTTCCCGGTACAGGCGGACGCGACGACATCCCGTCCCGGAAGAAAGTGGTCGAGCGAAGTGGTTTCATCCGCGGCTGATCCTGCATGTCCTGACGGCAGGAAACTGTTAACAGTAGACAGGTGAACAGCAAGACAAAGACACGGGGACGCGGGGAGGGGGAGACACCGGGACGGGGAAACGCGGAGACGCGGAGACGGGGGGATGGGGGGACACCGGGACGGGGAGACGCGGAGACATCCGTATCGTCCGTGCCGTGTCTCTGATCGGATATCGGTTTGTATTTTTCGTCCGCCATCAACCCAATCTTCTTATGCTCAACAGTCGTCCGCTCCCTTTCACCGCGTCTCCGCATCTCCGTTTCCCCGCGTCCCCGTGTCTCCGCATCTCCGTTTCCCCGCGTCCCCGTGTCTCCCCTTCTCCGTGTCCCCCATCTCCCCTTCTCCGCGTCTCCCTGGCCCCGACTACACCTCGACATCCGTGACTTCCTTCGGCTCCAGACTCTTCAGAAATTCCACAACTTCGTCGTGGTCGTACCTGGGATCGTTGGCTTCGATCACCAGGAAAAAGGTGTCGCGCGACGCCAGCTTGAAATTGGGCGCATTGAATACAGGGTGATATGGCTGCGGCAACTTATTCAGCGCCAGCATCCCGAACACTGCTGCAAATGCGGCGCACAGAATTGTCATCTCAAACGTAATCGGAATAAATGACGGCCAACTGTTAAAGGGTTTACCACCGACATTGAGCGGGTAGTCGAAAACTGCAAGGTAATACTGCATAAAGAATCCGCTCAGGGCGCCGATGATGCCTCCGATCAAAACAATGACTGGCAAGCTTGTGTGGTGAAAACCGATTGCTTCCCAAAGTTCTTCGATCGGATATGGCGAGTAGCCATTGATCCTGCGGTAACCCGCTTCGTAAGTGCGCCGAGCAGCGGCAACCAGACGATTAGGGTTGTCAAATTCGGCCATCACCCCGTAAAGGGGGGACACGGGGACGCGGGGACGCGGAGACGCGGAGACGGGGTGACCAGGAGACGCGGAGACATCCGTATCGTCCGTGCCGTAGTTCTCGCCACTTTCCGGTTTGTCTCTTTCGTCCGCCATCTTTAACTCTCGCTCTAACTCTCGCTAATCGACATTCCACCCATTACCGAATCTCCCCTTCGCCGCGTCCCCGCGTCTCCGCGTCCCCGTGTCTCCGTGTCCCCGCGTCTCCGTGTCCCACCCTAGTCCTCCTCGACCTCCGCCTCAGGCAGGATCGTTCGCATTTCGAAAATTGAAATGATCGGCAGGAACCTGATGAAGAGAAACAGAAGCGCGAAGAAGAGACCGATCGTGCCGAGGAACATCGAGAAGTCCCACACCGTTGGTGAGTACATACCCCATGACGAGGGCAGAAAATCTCTGTGCAGACTGGTAACAATGATCACGAACCGCTCGAGCCACATGCCGATGCTCACCACAATCGACAACAGGAAGAGCACGAGCAGATTCTTGCGGAAACGCTTGAACCAAATGATCTGCGGCGCCAGCACATTGCAGAGTATCAGCGCCCAGTAGAACCCCCGGTAAGGCCCACCAATTATGCGGTTCCAGATCATGAAGCGCTCGTAGATGTTTCCGCTGTACCAGCCGAAGAAAGCTTCCATGATGTAGCCGTAAGCGACGATCAAGCCGGTGGCCAGCATCACCTTGGCCATGTTCTCTATGTGCCGCATGGTGATGAAGTCTTCAAGCCCGAAAAGCTTTCGCAGCGGAATTGTCAGTGTCAACACCATCGCAAAGCCGGCATAGATAGCGCCCGCGACGAAATAGGGTGGAAAGATCGTAGCGTGCCAGCCCGGAATAACCCCGGAAGCAAAGTCAAAGCTGACGATCGTATGTACTGACAAGACCAGCGGGGTTGCGAGTCCAGCCAGTAGCAGATACGCCATCTCGTACCGGTGCCAGTGACGGGCCGAACCGCGCCAACCCATGGCCAACATTCCGTAGATGATCTGAAATGGCTTACTGCGCGTGCGGTCACGCAACGTGGCGAAATCAGGAATCAATCCGATGAACCAGAACAGCGCCGAGACCGTGCCATACGTGGAGATCGCGAAAACGTCCCACATCAACGGGCTACGAAACTGTGGCTGGATCCCCATCGTGTTCGGATACGGGAACATCCAGTAGAGCAGCCAGGGGCGACCAGCGTGCAGCAATGGGAACAGGCCGGCGGAAGCAACGGCAAAGAGCGTCATCGCTTCCGCAAAACGGTTGATAGAGGTGCGCCACTTCTGACGCAGCAGCAGCAGGATGGCGGAGATCAGGGTGCCGGCGTGACCAATACCAATCCACCAAACAAAGTTGATGATGTCGAACGCCCAACCAACGGGCACGTTGTTGCCCCAGATCCCGATGCCGGTGAAGAGGAGATGGGTGATTGTGAGCAGCAGGAGCTGAACCAGAACAAACGAGATAGCAAAACCGATGAACCACCACAGCGGAGTCTTCCGCTTCAAGACCAGCGAGCTGATCTTGTCGGTAACCGATGAAAACGTCAGCCCGGCTCCGACGACCGGGACAGTCGCGTGGATCGGCGCTTCGTTGTGTGGATCGTCTGCCATTGAAACCTGTTAAGAAATCAATTCCTAACGCAAGTTAAAGCTCTACTCTGACCGCTAAGTGATCTCCGGATTCGGATTCCGCAGCGCGCTCAGATAGGTTGTTCGTGGGCGCGTGTTCAAATCCGACAGCAGCGAATAGTTGCGCTTGTCGGCCTTCATTTTCGCGACGCGGCTGTTTGGATCGTTAATGTTGCCGAACACTATTGCCTCAGTCGGGCAAACGGCCTGGCAAGCAGTGACGATCTCGCCATCCCGAACCGGCCGGTTCTCGAGCTCCGCCCCAATCTTTGCTTCTTGTATGCGCTGGATGCAGTAAGTGCATTTCTCCATCACGCCGCGACTGCGCACTGACACCTCAGGGTTGCGCATCAACTGATATGTTGGCGTCTCCCAATCCTGGTAGAGCAGGAAATTGAAGCGGCGAACTTTGTATGGGCAATTGTTTGAGCAGTAGCGGGTCCCGACGCAACGGTTGTAAACCATGTCGTTGATGCCTTCGGCACTGTGCACTGTGGCATGAACCGGGCAGACGGGCTCACAGGGCGCGTTCTCGCAGTGCATGCAAGGCACCGGCATAAAGTGAGTGCCCTCGGGATTGCTCGGATCGTTTCCCTGGAAGTAAGTATCAACGCGCAGCCAGTGCATCTCGCGACTACGAACCACCTGCTGCTTACCCACGACAGGGATGTTGTTTTCAGACTGGCAGGCGACGATGCAGGCGTTGCAGCCAACGCAACTATTCGCGTCAATAGCCATCCCCCAGGCGTAGCCTTCATACTTGTGCTCGTCGCCATAGAGTGTTTCATCCGGCGCGGGCACGTGGGTCTTCTCGTGACCATGCTCGGCGATTTCGCCTGGCGAACCTTCGTGACCTTCCTTCAAATGCTCTTCCAGCGTACTCGTTCGCAGAATGTCGCGCCCTTCCATGTTGAAATGGAGTTGCGTGACCGCGAGCTGCGTTTGGCCCAACGCCTTCTCGACTTTGACTCCCGAAGCAGTCCACGGAGAATCCGATGTGCGAATGGTGTAAGCATTGAATCCCAGCATATTGCCCACGCGTCCAGCGCGTTGTCGGCCATAACCAAGGTGAACTGTGATCACGCCGTCGGGTTGACCGGGGGTGATCCAGGTAGGGCAGGTAAGTGATTGGCCTCGATGCTGAATCGTGATGTTGTCTACGAGAACTTCGCCACCCTTCCAGCCGATAGTGTTCTGGAGACCGAGATCCGCCGCGGTTTTGAAACTGACCAGAGCGGCGTTGTCCCACGTTAATTTTGTCAGAGGCTTCGGCAATTCCTGCAGCCAGCCATTGTTGGCAAAGCGTCCATCAAAAATTGACGGGTCAGTTCGAAAGACAACGTCATAGGTGCCGGGTGCCGGGTGCTGGGTGTCGGATACCGTTGGGGACGGTGATGGGACCGCAGAGGTCCCGCCTACAACGCCGTTGTTCTGACTTTGACTACCAGGAGTAATGGTCTTCGTCGCCAGGGTGCTGTTCGGCACAAATCCATCGTGCAACGCCTTGCGCCACCACACCTCAAAATCAGGCGATTGACTTGTGGTCGGAACCGCTGCCGGTTCCGGGGCTGGACTGGAGGCAGGAGGCAGACGGTTTCGGAGACTTCGGAGAACATCAGCCTGCCCGGCGTTCCGCCAGTAATCTCGAACGATGTCATAGGCTTTTCTATCGTATTGCTCGGAGAAAACTGCCAGAACTTCGTGCGCGGTTTTTGCACCATACAACGGCTCGATCAGTGGCTGAACGATTGTTGCCGTCCCGTCAAATGAGCGCGTGTCGCCCCATGACTCCAGGTAATGCGCTTCCGGTATATGCCAGTGGCAGAGTTCAGAAGTTTCATCCTTGTGCGAGCTCAGGTGGACGCGCAGCTTGGCTTTAAAGAGTCGAGTCTGATCGAGCTTCAAATCGGCCGGTGTGTTGTAGGCGGGATTGCCGCCGACGATAACCAACAGCTCCACGCGGCCTGAGTCAATGTCCTGAACCAGATCGCGCAGCGACTCTCTTTGATCGACGGGGTTCACTTCAAGGGGATCTGTGTAAGAAACGGTCTTGCCAATATTCCCGAGCGCGCCGTTCATTGCATGGGCTATTGCATGGACAGCTGGCGGCGCTTCATTACCGGGTATCACGATGCTGGCGCCAGCGTGTTGTTGCAGATCGCGCGCCACCTGTCCGGTCCAACCTGGTTCCTGACTTCCTTTTGAGACTAACGACTCTTGCGATGCCGGAGTGAACTGGGTGCCTGACTTTGAAAACGAGAGCAAGATGGCAGCAATCGATCGTGCCACTGTTTCCAGGTCACTTGGCTTTACCCCCCAGCGATGATCAGCGCTCGCGCCAGTAGTTGTTGGCGTTGTCTCAACGACATACAGCCGGCTCATCTCATGCTGGTCTTTGGTAACCCGCCTACGTGCGGCGAACTCACGCGCGTAGCGCAACGTTCCAGGCGCGCCGGAGAGGAAATCGGCATCGAGTGAAAGAATTCTGTCGGCCTGATCGAAGTGGTAGACCGTGTTGACGGGTTGGCCAAGCGCGGTCATCGCGCCGGCGCGCGCGTTGTCACGATTCACCGGTTCGTATTGATGCCACTTTGCCTGTGGAAACTCGGCGAGGATGGCCTTCAATTGAGCTCCGAGAGTGGGCGAGGTAATCGTCTCAGTTAGAAAGCGCAGCCCGGCCCCCTGCTTTGGGCGTTGTGCCTCAAGCGCGGCGCGGATTTCACCGAGGAATGTAGTCCACGTGCGAATCTCGTCACGGTAAGTCACCGTCTTCGATCGATCCGGATCGTAAAGATCCAGGACCGAAGCCTGAGCGAAAAGATCCGTAGCGCTTGATCCCCGATCTACAGGATCCGAGCTGCGGTTATTGGGGTGATCCGGATTCCCTTCGATCTTGGTCGGACGGCCTTCGTTGCTTCTGGCCAGGAGCGGGGTGGCGATCCCGCCGATCGTAGCCGCCGTCGCAAAGAAGAGAGCCTTACCAGGCACCGACTCCTGTGGCTGCCTGACAAAAGGAACGATCTTCTCGGGCGGCTGATAGACGCAACCGCTGAGGCCGGCTAGTGCCAATGACGCGCCCATCAATTTCAAGAAGGTGCGTCGCTCAACTGGATCGTCCCACTCCTCAGCGTGCTGCGGGTATTCGCGTTGCACAAATTCGCGGAACTCGGGAGAGTCGCCCAGCTCTTCCAGACTACGCCAGAAGTTTTTGCCGTCCTGCGAACCCACAATGCGATCGCGCATGAGCTTGAAATTTATGTGTCGGTCTTCAGACATCGTTTGTCTTCTGTTCGCGCTACGACGGACACGATGTCCGCACTCGAGGGATTAACGATGGCACGTTGAGCAACTCGTTAAGACATCGGGCTTCTGAATCTGATACTTACTAAGCAACGACCTTCCTTCGATTAGATCCTGGCTGGTTCGGTTCTCAGGTCGCCACTCCATATCGAAGATCTTGTTCTCTGGTCTGATAAATTTCTCTGGATTACGGTGACAGCCAAGACACCACTCCATCTGCAGCGTCGAAGCCTGGTAAGCGATGGGCATCTGATCGACACGACCATGGCAGGTGGAGCAGCCAACTCCCTTGTTCACATGAATGCTGTGGTTGAAGTAAGAATAGTCGGGCAGATCGTGGACCCGAATCCACTCAATTGGCTTGCCCGTGCGAAAGCTTGCCCGAACGGGCTCCAGATAAGGACTATCAGCCCAGATCTGCTTGTGACAGTTCATGCAGGTTTCGGTGGAGGGCATGCCCGCTGAGGCCGCGATTTCCACTGAGGTATGGCAGTAGCGGCAGTCGATGCCGTCGTCTCCGGTGTGATGTTTGTGGCTGAACTGAATCGGTTGCTGACGCTCAATCCACTGTCCGGTATTCCAGGACGAGCGATGCAACTCAGCAGCTGCCCAGAGCGCTGCCAGGAGAATGAATATCGCACCAAAGATACTGACTTTGGCTAAAGCGTTGGTACTGTGATGAAAGATCTGTGGCATCGCCCAGAGCTTGCTAATCCTTGATTGCGTAATTCAAGAATTCGAAACCCGAAACCCACGCACAGCAACAGCAATACAACACGTGAGTCCAAACGAAAACGACTTCGCGGCAGACTACACCGCAGCCCGGAGGACTACCGGAGGACACAGCGATCCGCAAAGGCCCCTTGACTTAAACTGTCAGCTTGCAAAGTGGATGTACTTTACCAGATGGGTAGAGTTTTTCAAGCTGAAGTTATCTTGAAGTATTGTGATCGCCGCAATAGTGTTTGGTTGGTTGGCTCTTGGTTTTGAAAGGTGTGGTGATTTGATTGGCGCCGCAAGGCTATTTATGCAGCCGCATCGCGCGCAAGCAGTGCCACACCGATCGATGCCGCATCGGGGCCGAGGGTTCCGGCGAGAATTTGCGTAGCCTCAAAGCATGGCTGGAAAGCGCGCCGCCGGGCTTCCTGAATAATGGGGTTGAGTATCAATTCACCCGCGTCCATCACGCCGCCACCCAGTACGACGCGCTCGATGTTCAGCAGATTCAGCACGCTGGCGACGCCCGTTCCAATATTCTTACCTGTTCGCTCAATCATCATCATGGAAAAGTCGTCGCCGTTCCTGGCTTCATGGGCCACGTCGTCGGCAGTAAAGTTCTTGTTGATCGCCAGCCTCGAGAGCGATGAAGTGCCATCGCGGTTGAGACGTTCATTGGCGCGCCGCACGATGTTGGGTGCAGAGGCCACAGTCTCGAGACATCCCGTGTTGCCACAATCGCACTCCAGGCCTTCTGTGTCGATAGTGATGTGGCCAAATTCACCCGCAAAGCCCGAGGCGCCCGTCCAGAGTTTGCCGTCCAGGATGATTGCGCCGCCAATTCCTTCGCCGATGGTCACGTAGAACATATCGCGGCTGCCGCGGCCGGCGCCCACCTTGTATTCACCATAGGCTGCAGCATTCGCGTCATTCTCGATCTCCACTCTTACGCCCATGGCCTTCGTGAATTCTGAATGCAGGTCCTCGCGCACTGTCGAGGGAAGGTCCCGTGACGCGATTACGCGGTCAGTTGTTCGGTTCACCAATCCGGGGACGGCGATACCGACGGTCTCAACATTGGGATGGACGCCGCGCAGTTCGCCGACAACCTGCTCCACTTGCGCCACCAACCTGTCGGCTTCGATGGGGGCCTCCCGGCGCTCGATGATTTCGCCGTTGTCGTTCACGATCGCCGCTCGTAGCACTGGGCCTGAGAGGTCGATGCCGATATAGCCTTTTTCTGAACTAGAGGCGCTGGTCATCAATGAATTTCTTTCGTGTAGTTGGTTAGCGGTAGAACTAAACGAAGCATAGTCGAGGGTTCTAGGGCTGTCAAACGAGTGACTGTGCGTGTAGAATAAGCGCCGCGCCAAGGGATTTTAGGGATTTTAGATTTTGGATTTTAGATTTTTGATTGCCTGTTTGGCGGGCCTTCGCGACCAAAATCAAGTTGGCTTCCAGTCAAATCAAAGATCAAAAATCAAAAATCGCAAATCCAGTCATGCAAATTCGGTCAATACTGCTGCCGACGGACTTTAGCGAATGCGGTAATTACGCTCTTACATATGCCACGTCCCTGGCTCGAACATTTGGTTCGTCGATTATCTGCCTGCATGTCATAGAGACGATGGTCCCGACCGTCGGCTACTCCGGAATGACCGAACCTCTCCCCATTGCCGATATTACAGAGCAGCTGGAGGATTCGGCTGAGCGCGAACTGCCCAGGCTGGCTGAGTGTGACGAATGCGCTGGTCTCGAAGTAGAGGAGTTGATTGTGCACGGCGAAGCGGCGTCGGAGATCGTGCGGGTGGCAAAAGAACGCGAAGTCGATCTGGTAGTTATCTCGTCGCACGGACGAACCGGACTGGGACGAATGCTTTTTGGCTCCACCGCCGAAGCTGTTGTGCGCCACGCTTCGTGCCCGGTCCTGGTCGTAAAGCCCCCACAAGAGGAAGCAGCAACTTAGTAAGCTGGGAACGGATAACAGTCTGCGGCGCCGGCAGCGGTCAACTGCCTACTGCCAGCTGCACACTTTTTCAATATGAATCCCGATTTTTTTTCCCACTACATCTTTCAATACGGTCTCTACGCAGTCCTTATCCTGGTAATGATAGAGGGAGACATCACGCTCCTGTTGGCAGGAGTGCTGGCACATAGTTATTTCTTTGGAGAGTACAGTTTCGCCCAAGTCCTGCTTTGGGGGACGTTGGGTGGCTTGGCTAGCGATAATATCGCCTACGCTACCGGCCGCGGTTTCCGCAAAGGCGTTAGCGATCTCCGTTTCTATCGCCGCGCCAGTCCTCGAATGGAGCGTCTGACGACGAAGTTTGGCCCGCTCTCGATCTTCCTTTCAAAGTATGTTTACGGTCTGCGCTGGGCGACTTGCATTTTCTACGGTGTGGGCCGGATGCCGTATCTTCGCTTCCTGTCGCTCTCCCTGGCGAGCTGTTTTGTTTGGGTCTTCCTGCTCAGCGGTGCGGGCTATTTCTTTAGCGGCGCCGTCATGGGGCTGATTGGCGATTTCCAAAGACTGGGCAAAGTGCTGCTGGTGATAGTTGTTCTGGGAATTGTTGGGTTTTATCTGGCGGAGCGGTTTTGGTTATCAAAGAAGGTCGAAGATGTTGATCCGGAGCGCTTGCAGGAGTTTGAGCATGTGGCCCAGGAGAAACTGCACGACTTGAAGCAGGAATTTCAGGAGCACATTCCCTTCACGCAAGCGCGTCGTGACGAACAGAAGAAACGGGCAGCAACGAAGCCGGGCGAGGCTGACGGAGATTAGGGATTTTTGATTTTTGATTGGTGATTTTTGATTGCCAATTTGGTCAAAGGTGTTTGGCTTGTCAGCTTGTAGGCCTTAAAGTTTCAGTTATGCAAGTAAGAACAAATCGAAAATCTAGAATCAAAATTCCAAAATGATAATTGAGTCTTCTGCCCCCACACGGGTCGATCTCGCCGGCGGCACCATCGACATCTGGCCCCTTTATCTTTTTCATCCGGGAGCCTCCACGGTTAATTTCGCGATCTCTTTGCGGGCCCACTGTCGCATCGAAACCCGCGATGACGACCGCATCATTCTTGAATCCAGTGATCGGAAGGTGGCCTTTGAGACCAGCCTCTCGGCCCTTGACGATCTGGCGCGCGAGGAACGTCTCGAACTGATTTCAAAGCTGGTCCATTTCTTCAAACCGAAAACCGGGTTCCATCTTACGACGACCAGTGAAGCGCCGGCGGGAGCAGGTCTTGGTGGATCTTCTGCCCTGGCCATTGCTTGCATCGGGGCCCTCAATCGTCTTGCCGGAGATCGCTACGACGAGCGGAAATTCATCGTGCTGGTCGCTAATATCGAGACGACGGTGATTCGCGTACCCGCTGGTCTACAGGACTACTATCCGGCGTTTTATGGTTCCACTTCCTGTATCCATTTCCGGGCAGATGGAATCGAGCGGGAGGCGCTCAAGGTTGACGAATCGAAATTGGAAAGCCGGATCGCCATCTGTTACACGGGCGAGCCGCGTATGTCTGGGACGAACAACTGGGACATCGTAAAGAGGCATATCGACGGGGACCCGGAACTCTTCCAACTCTTCGAAGGCATTCGTGATTCCGCTCGGGCGATGCGCGAAGCCCTGCTGGCCGACGACTGGGAACGTGTTCGCTTAACGATGCGCGCTGCTTACCCAAATCGGAAACGGCTGGCTCCAGGAGTCACGACTCCCCAGATGGAAAATCTGGTTGAGAAGGCGTTGGCGAATGGCGCGGAAGCAGCAAAAATCTGCGGCGCGGGCGGCGGAGGTTGTATCGCCTTTTTGTGCGCGGAAGGCCGAAAGGCGGATGTCGAACGCGCTCTGGCTGCGGAGCAAGGAGCGGAAGTCCTGGACTGGAAAGTTGCGCGTGAGGGGTTGATAGTCACTGAGACGAATTCCTAGAGGCGCGAGCAGGTCAATGTAACACCGCGTCAGTTCCGTTGCGTCAGCCTAAAAACAAAAGCGCGATAGGGATTGATTCCTACCGCGCTTTAATTTCTTTCAAAAAGAGTCGTTAGCCTTCGCTTTGCTCAGAGCGCTGTTTGGCTGCTGCCGAAACGGCTCTTAGCCTTTCAACTTTCTGCTCGAAGCTCTCTCCAGCGATAGGACCAGTGTCTACGACCCCGCAATAGGTTGATCTCTTCATCAACGTGCGATCCGCGTTTCCGGTCGGTTTGTGAGCGGTGCTCGAAGATGCAGCGGGAGCAGCTGCCACCGCAGAAGGCGTGGATTCAGAGGGCTCCGCGTCTGGCACGGATGCCGTTGCGGCGGTCTGCACTGCGGGCGCAATCGAGGCAGCGCTCTTCTCCGCGCTGGGCGCGACTTCGCCGCCGCCTTCTTCCGCGCGACGTTTGGCAGCGACCGACACGGCCTTAAGACGCGCAACTTTCTGTTCGAAAGTCTCACCGGGCACCGGACCGGTGTCTACTACACCCATGTAGTCTGATCTTCTGAATAACTTCCGGTCGGGCTCGGCACCGGCTTTAGGGGTGGCGGGCTTGGCCGCAGCGGGTTTCGGGGTTGCCGCCGTAGATGCCGGTGGCGCTGGTGCCGTCGGGACTGCTGTCGCGGGTTTCTGGGCCGCTGGTTTCGCTGCCGGAGCGTGACCACCCGACGATTCGACCATCACGAATACACCGCGCGCATCTTTCTTGATCACCGGCATCGTGCCGCCGGCCGCTTGCAAAAGCGCGGTTAATTCGGCCTCTACGAATCGACTCTGTTTTTGCGGATCGCGCACGTGGCCCAGCGGGGGCCCCATGTAGAAAGTTCCGCAGGTCTGACACTTGGATAGCACGTCGTCGCCGCGCAGATGGACCTCGGCAGCTTCACCAGCCGTGCGCAATTGCTTCAAATGCCCGTTGCAGAGTTTGCCTTTGGCGTTCTTCTCATTGCAGACAGTTTGCGCGTTAGTTATGCGCTTGGGCACCTTTGCTGCGGTGTTGTTTTGCTCGGCTGCGTTTTGTTCGGAAACGTTTGCTGACATATTTTTCGTTTACGATTCGTCAGAACTAACCTGGATACTGCCGTGTCGAATCTTACAGAGTTCATTCAAGGCGCGTCAATCAGGAGGGGGGACGGGGACACGGAGACGGGGAGACGCGGAGACAAGGAGACGGGGGACAAGACGGATTTTCCATTTGTCATTTGTCAGTTCTCATTTTTCATTTCTGAGAACCTTTCGCAACTCCACACTTTTCCAGAAACAGGCTGGTGAAGTAACCGCACCTAGGCGAACCGGCTTAACTTGTGCTGGCGTTTATCTGGCGATGACCAAGTGAGAAATGAGAAATGGAAAATGGAAAATGATCCCGGGCTTACCGTCGCATGCTATGCTTTCCACTAAATGCTCAAGGATCTTATCGGCGGGATCTGGCGTCATGTCCCGCGGTCGCTGCGCCGTCTGACCATGCGGGTGACGCACGCGCGTTTCACCGTTACCGCGGCAGCAATCGTGGTGGACACCCAGGGCAGGGTATTGTTGCTTAAGCACCGCTTTCGTCCCGGAACGGGTTGGGGCATCCCCGGGGGATTCATTGACGCCGGAGAGCAACCTGACGAAGCCGTGAAACGAGAGCTGCGCGAAGAGGTCGGACTTGAACTGGCGGGTGTTGAAGTGGTAACTACCCGCACCTTTGAAAAGCCAAGGCAGATCGAGATCGTGTTTCGTTGCCGTCCCGCCGGGGACGCTTCACCGCAGAGTATTGAAATAAGAAAGGCATCCTGGTTCGCGATTGATTCACTGCCGGAAGGATTACCCGCAGACCAGCGGCAACTGCTAACAGATACTCTTACTGATGGAGTAAAGCTGGTGGTTTGATGTATGCTGTCCGCCAACCAAACAGTGAATGACTAATGAGTAAATAAGTGATGAGCTTTTTGAAAGTGTCATTGCATATGTTCCATTACTTACCGCTTACCCAATCATCACGGAGATTGACATGGTTTCACTGATTCCTTCGCCAGATACTGTACTGCAGATGTTGAAGCGCACCGGCGCTTTTCGTGAGGGCCACTTTGTTTATCCCAACGGCAAACACTCCCCACATTATTTTCAGATGCCACTGGCCTTTCGTTACTACGACACGGCGCGCGTTCTGGCCGTCGCTCTCAGTAGAAAATTTCGGGTAGAACGAGACATCTCGAGCCGGTTACCAAAGATTGCCATCATCAGTCCGAGTTCGGGGGGAATTCCCGTCGCTTTTGGCGTACGTGACGCGCTGAGTGCAGAACAGATCTATTGGGCGGAGAAAGAAGCCAACGGCAAACGCATGTTTCGCCAGTATGTCAACCAGGGTGAGGTTAATCCCTGCATCATTGTCGACGACATCATTCGCAGCGGGCATGCTATTGAAGAGACCGCCGCGCTCGTCAAAGAGTTGGGCGCGGAAGTGATTGGCTGCGGTGCTATCGTGCGCTTTACCTCGGCGCCCAGCGAATTCGAAGGTGGCCCAATCAGATCGTTGGTGGAGTTTGACGCTCACATGTACGACGAGGGCGAAGCTTGTGGCGATTGCAAGAAGGACGCAGTCATTGAGCACGTTCGGTTTTAGGTGACGTAGGCTCACTTCATTCTCAACGGCATTCCTCTCAAGATGCATTTTCTCGTGCAAAGAAAATTCCTGCATTCGGCCGGGTCAAATCCTGGCGTTTAGGCGCCGAAATCGGCTTGAGTGCAACTGGCTATCGTCGCACCTCACACATTCTTTAGCCGTCTTGGATGTGCGGTAGCGCACTGACCGCCAAGTTCCCCCAGTGTTATTTCTGCCTTGGTTGTAATTTAAACCATCGAGGTGACTCGCCCACTCGCTCCCTCGCCCTGCCCCATCGCGCACCCCCTTAATGCCGGCAACTTCCACTGCCCTGAGGAACCGGTTATCGCCTGCTCTGTAAAAGACAGGATTGTTCCCGTGGCCGATTGCTGATGGCAACGGGACTCGGCGTTTCATTACGACAACATAAAATAGAATGAAATCTCACATTCAGGTCGCGCTATCGGTTTTAGCTGTGCTCCTGTTCGCCACAACCAGTGAGGCACAGATCACATTCGACTCTGCAAGAGTTCATAATCACACTCACACAGCTACGTTTGAGGGCACCTGGGTGCGACGTATGATCCTGGAGGCCCAGAATCAGAATGCTTATCCGCTTGGCAATGCTGTTGCTGTTCGCAACAGCACGAGCGAGTTTTGGTTCTTTTATGAATTCCGGCCGGAAGATGGCCCAATGATCGCGATGTTTGAGTCGCGCGTGGTAGGTGCTCGTGTCAGAGTCACCTACGATCCGGTTTGTTTCTACGTGCTGGGTTTTGAGGACCTGAATCCTCCCCCCGTATCATCGCCGACGCCGACGCCTACACCGACACCGATTCCAACGTCGACACCCACACCGACGCCAGCGCCGACACCAACTCCAACGTCGACACCTACACCGACGCCGGCGCCGACTCCTGCGCCTACGGTGAGATTCTCTGCCGCAAACTACAATGCAGCCGAGGACGTCGGCAGCGTGCAGGTTTTGGTGACGCGCTCTGGTAGTACCGCGCTCGCCGCTTCGGTTAACTACAAGACGAGCGACACGGCCGGATCAGATAGTTGCAAGAGGCTCAACTTCGGCGTTGCCAACTCACGATGCGATTATGAAACCACAGTAGGCAAGCTGCGGTTTGCCACCGGTGAAGCTTCAAAGACCATCCTGATACCTATTATCGATGACGTCTACGCCGAGGGCAGCGAGAGCTTTACAGTCACGCTCAGCAACGCCATTGGCGCAAGTCTGGAGTCGCCCAGTGTTGCTACTGTAACCATAAATGATAACGAGACGACCACCGGAACGAATCCGATCAACCAGGCAGGTTTCTTTGTGCGCCTTCACTACGTTGATTTCTTCACGCGCGAGCCGGACTCTGGCGGCCTGTCGTTCTGGAGTGATCAGATTACTTCATGTGGTACAGACCAGGCGTGTATTGAGATCAGACGCATCAATGTCTCGGCCGCCTTTTTTCTCTCGATCGAGTTCCAGGAGACGGGTTATCTCGTTTATCGATTGAATAAGGCTGCTTATGGAAGCATCTCCGATTTGCCAGTGCCTATCCGGTTCGATGAGTTTTTGCCGGACACGCAGGAGATTGGGCGTGGGGTGGTAGTTGGTCAGACGGGCTGGGAGCAGATGTTGGAGAACAGTAAGGTGGCTTTCGCGGCGGACTTCGTCGGGCGGTCGCGGTTCACAACCGCTTATCCTACAAATCTAACGCCGCCGCAGTTCGTTGATGCCCTATTCTTGAATGCTGGTGTGACACCTTCCACCACCGACCGATCACAAGCTATTGGTGGGTTCGGCTCCGCTACGAATACGGCAGATACAGCGGCTCGCGGGATCGCCTTACGACGAGTGGCGGAGAACTCGATACTGAGGCAGCAGGAAATGAAGCGCGCGTTCGTTTTGATGCAGTATTTCGGTTACCTTCGGCGCAACCCCAACGACCCACCAAATACTGACTTTGGCGGTTTCAATTTTTGGTTGAGTAAGTTAGAGCAGTTTGGCGGGAACTACATAACAGCCGAGATGGTCAAGGCCTTCCTCGTTTCTGGCGAATATCGCGAACGCTTCGGGCCTTAACAAGAAGTTTCAGATTTCGTGACGGTTAGCCAGTGCTTTGTCCATCGTCACTTCGTCCACATACTCCATGTCACCGCCCACAGGCATTCCCATCGCAATGCGAGTTACTCGAAGACCCAGCGGTTTCAGTAAGCGGCTGATGTAGTTTGCGGTGGCTTCACCCTCGGTGTTGGGATTGGTTGCCAGAATTACTTCGCGGACCTCCACTCCGCCGTTGTTCTCCGGCTTGAAGCGCGGCAGCAGGTTTGCCAGGCGCAGTTCGTTTGGACCAATGTGGCGCATTGGTGAAAGACTTCCGTGCAGTACGTGGTAGAGACCCTTGAAGCTGCGTGTCTTCTCAACCGCTACCAGGCTGTGGGGTTCCTCAACCACGCAAATGACGGAGTGGTCCCGGGACGTAGAGGCACAGAAACGGCAGGGATCGATCTCGGTAAGGTTATTGCAGACAGAGCAGAGGATAATTCGTTGCTTAACTTCGCGCAGCGCCGAGATGAGCCGCTCAACCTCAGCCTCCGGCGTGCGCATGATATAGAACGCCAGACGTTGAGCAGACTTATGCCCGATGCTGGGCAGTCGTTTCAATTCGTCGATTAGTTTGGTGACGGGTTCAGCGTACTCTAACATTTCCGATTTCCAATTGCCGATTGCCGATTGGCTTGTGGTGCCGTCGCGCAATTCCCTCTGGCCCGAGGGTCGCGCAGGGCTAGGACTGCTCGAGCGGTCTCGAACACGCAATCGCCATTTGGCAATTGGAAATCGGCAATCATCCCAGAAGTCCTCCGAGGCCCGGAGGCAGCATCCCGCCAAGTTTCCCCTTCATCGCTTCATCGACTTTGCGGTTGGCTTCGTTGAGGGCCGCCACGATCATGTCCTGCAGCATCTCCACATCGCCTTCCTTGACTGCTTCGGGATCAATTTTCAATGACACAATCTCGTGGTTGCCTTTCATCTGGACGGTGACAACACCACCGCCTGCGGAAGCTTCAGCGCGCAGCTCTTCCATCTCTTTCGACATCTTTTCCTGCATCTGCTGCGCCTGCTTCATCATCTGTTGAATATTGAATCCGCCAGGAAACTTCATTAGTAGCACCTCTCTGTGGAATTAGTGATTCGCTGCTTGAAAAGCCATCGTAGCTTCCCTGCCGAGCTAATGCAACGACACGCCTAAGGCGTCGTCGAAAGAGAATACCCGCCGAAATACCGCTTGTGAATCTTGATAATCCTGTCTAGTGTTGCAAAAGATGAGCTCCCCAAACCTAGTCACCGAAACGGAACGTAGTCTGACAACTGAGATCAAGGTCTATTACGATCTTCATCTTCCGGAAATCCAACCTGCTCCGGTGCTGATTGCTTTGCATGGCTACGGAGCCAGCAAACGACAGATGATGCGGGAGGCGCGACAAATGGCACCCGCAAATTTTGCGATAGCGGCGCTGCAAGGATTTCATCAACACTTGAGAGATCCAAAAGAAAAAGGCGGACCCCTGAGGTTTGGCTTTGGCTGGCTCACAAACTTCCGGCCGGAAGACTCGGTCGCCGTGCATCACAAAGCGGTAATCGACTTGACCGACCAACTGGTCCGCGATGGGGTTGCCGATTCGCGGCGGGTCTTCTTGCTGGGATTCTCTCAATCGTGCGCGCTAAATTACCGTTTTGCATTCACAGATCCTGGCCACCTGCGTGGTGTTATTGGCATCTGTGGCGGTATGCCCGGAGACTGGGAAACGAGCGAAGTCTACAAACCGACCGAGGCTTCGGTATTTCATTTGGCCGGCACGCGAGACGAGTATTATCCACCTGAGCGGGTTGCTGACTACGCTGAACGACTGCGGATTCGTGCACGCGATGTCACGTTTGAGAGTTACGACGCTGTACACGAGATTGTCCCGGCGATGCGGCAGGATGTACGTCAATGGCTGGAGATTCAGGCGAATGAATAGCTCGATCAATCATCAGAGATTCTGCTCCGTTGCACTTTGCTTCATCCTGGTTATTTCTGCGGACTGTCAGCGGCGCTCAGAGGTTCCGTTAGCACAAACCCCAAAAACAACCGCCGCGACTCAGAAGCCCTGGGCGCCAAATACCTCACCGCAACTCAAACAGCTCGTCGAAAGCGCAATCGATCAAACTAAGGTTACTACCAGTTACGATCCTTCCTACGTGGGCCTCGACTATCCCGGTGGTGACGTGCCGTTGGAGACTGGTGTTTGTTCCGATGTGGTGGTGCGGGCCTTCCGCAAAGCGGGAATCGATCTGCAAAAGGAAATTCATGATGACATGGCGCGCGCCTGGTCAATCTATCCAAAGAAGTGGGGAGCGTCTCGGCCTGATTCCAATATCGATCATCGACGCGTCCTGAATCTGATGACCTATTTCGATCGACAGGGGAAGGACCTCGCGATCAGCAATAATCGGAATGACTATCTGCCCGGTGACATCGTCACCTGGGATCTCAGCAGTGGGGTCGAGCACATCGGTATCGTGGTCAATACGTGGTCTGACGCGGGAAAGGGCTACCTGATTGTCCACAACATTGGCGCCGGCGCTCGGAGTGAGGACGTATTATTGAATTGGAAGATCACCGGGCACTACCGCTACTTCTAAGACGCAGATAATCACAAATGAGGAGTGCGAAATGAGGCGAATATCTGTCTGCCTGTTGCTGTATTGTGCTGCCATCCTGGTGATCCCAATCCACGAGGACGCACATGCCCAGGGAAAATCAAAACGCGATGCAATAACCATTGCCGCGGTGCGTGCAGTCCTCGACGCACAGAGTGATGCCTGGAATCGAGGCGACATTAAAGGCTTCATGGATGGTTACGCTCGCCTGCCCGACATCACGTTTGTCTCCGGCGATAGCTTCACTCGTGGTTGGCAGACCGTGCACGATCGCTACCAGAAAAACTACGACTCGCGTGAGAAGATGGGTACACTAACGTTTTCGGATCTCGAAATCAGGGTGCTGAGCAATGATGCAGCGGTGACGATTGGACGCTGGCAGCTGCAGCTAGCCAATAGTCAGCCCCACGGACGGTTCACATTGATTTTTCGCCGCACGAAGGATGGCTGGCGAATAGTTCACGATCACACGTCCAGTGCTCCGTGAGTTTTCCCACACTGCAGAGTCAACCGCGCACCTGGGCGTCTTAAAACACCACGAACTAAAGAGGCCTAGTATGATTATGCGAAAACGACTGTCGCTACTAGCAGCCGGAGTGTTGCTCTTATCGCTTTATCCTGCGCTAAGGGTTAAAGCGCAGAATCCAGGAACACGAGAGCCATTCGGGATCGAGCGCTACTTGAACATCCGGACTGCGACATCTTCCGCGCTCTCGCCGGCAGGCGATCAAATCGCCTTTCTGACGAACATCAGTGGCACCCCGCAGGTTTGGATGGTAAGCGCGGAAGGTGGCTGGCCCGATCAGCTGACTTTCTTCCCCGATCGAGTTGATTTCATTTCGTGGTCTCCGGACGGCTCGGGTCTTGTCTTCGGAAAATCGATCGGCGGGGATGAAAACGCTCAACTTTACTGGATGGCCCCTGACGGATCTCAGATTCGCGCGCTGACCAGCGAGCCCAAGGTCCGCCATAACTTCGGCGCCTGGTCGCACGACGGTAAACAGATCTCGTTTGCTTCCAACCAGCGCAACCGGAATTTCTTCGACGTCTACGTGATGGATGTGGCGACTGGCAGTTCGCAATTGGTCTATCAACAGGACGGATCGAATGGGCCAGTAGCGTGGTCAGTTGATGGACGCAGGCTGGTGGTCTCTCACATTAATGAAGAGCTCAGTCTCGACAACGATCTCTTTCTGGTAGACATCGCTACCAAAACCGCGACTCACCTGACACCGCACGCGGGCGCCGCACAGTTTGGTGATGTGCGCTTCATGCCCGATGGTCACTCGATTCTCCTTACCACCGATGACAAGCGTGAGTTCCAATCGCTGGCGCAGATGGATTTGGCCACCAGGCGAGTCGACATCCTGGACGACACGCAATGGGATGTTGCCGGAGTCGAAGTCTCGGACAACGGCGGCATACTAGCGTACACGTTGAACCGCGACGGCTTTAGTGAGCTGTACGTGCGGCGACTTAACACTGACGGTAAGCCTTTGATTACAGCCCTGGGCTCAAAGGGCGCGCCCGTTAAGCTTCCCGGTAAAGGTGCAGTGGGCGGACTCAGCTTTTCGCGAGATGGACGCAAGCTCGCTCTGGTTTTTAATGGCGCGCGGTTCAATGCCGATGTGTGGATCCACGATCTGCAAAAACAAACTCTGAATCAGGTGACCCATAGTTCACGCGCCGGCATTCTGCAGACATCCTTCGTCGAACCAGAGTTGATTCATTACAAAACTTTTGATGAACGGATGATTCCAGCGTGGTACTACAGGCCGCGGAATACAACCGCAAGCAGCGCTCTTCCAGTAATAGTTAGCGTACATGGAGGGCCTGAAGGTCAGGCGTTGCCTACCTTCAACGCGGTCGATCAATACTTCCTGGCGCGGGGTTACGCCATTCTGGTCCCCAATGTGCGCGGCTCTACGGGATATGGAAAGACCTACACGCACCTCGACGATGTCCAGAAACGCGAGGACTCAGTTAAGGATCTCGCGGCGGCGGCTAATTGGCTGAAATCAAGCGGCGGCGGCGATCCCAAACGCATTGCAGTCATGGGCGGCTCTTATGGAGGTTACATGGTGCTCGCGGCCATCACTTTGTATCCCGACATCTGGTCTTCTGCAGTTGAACTCTTCGGGATTGCAAATTTTGAAACCAATCTCACGCGCACCTCGGGTTACCGTCGGAAGTTACGCGAAGCCGAGTATGGAACACTGGACAAGGATCTCGAGTTTCTCCGCTCAATCTCGCCCATCTATAAGGTCGATCGAATTCGCGCGCCGCTGTTTGTCTTGCAGGGGAAAAACGACCCGCGGGTGCCCTACACAGAATCGGAGCAGATTGTGAAGGCTCTGCGCGATCGTAACCGGCCGGTTGAATACATTCTCTTCGAGGATGAGGGTCACGGCTTTGTAAAACTGAATAACCGCCTCACCATGTATCCAAGGATTGTCGAGTTTCTCGATAAGCACATGAAGTAAAAGGGTAAGAGGGGAAAGGGTAAAGGGAAGGCGGTCAACTCGTAACCCCTTCCCCACTTCCCCCTTTGCCCATTTACCCTTTGGTTAGCTTGGACGTATTTGCGATGCTCGGCGTAATCAACTGCAAACAACTCGTTACTCTTGGTGGCCCGGCGCGCCCTCGCATCGGCCCAGAGATGGGGGAGCTTGCAGTCATCAAGGACGGTGCGATTATTGTTAGTGGTGAGCGGATTGAGAAGGTCGGAACGCGGCAGGAGATTGAGCCCTTTATCGATGCCAATTGCGAAGTGATCGATGCAGGTGGCCGGGTAGTGTTGCCGGGCTTTGTTGACGCTCATACTCACCCTGTCTTTGCGGGGACGCGCGCCAATGAATTTGAAGAGCGAGCGCGTGGCACGACTTACCAGGAGATTGCCGCACGCGGTGGAGGCATTAAATCCACCATGCGAGCTACGCGCAAGGCGACTATTGATGAGTTGGTGCGGGCGGGAAGGCGATACGCGGAGTGGTTTTTGCGAACAGGAACGACCACAGTCGAGGCCAAGTCTGGTTACGGCCTCCTGGTGGAAGATGAACTGAAAATACTCAAGGCGATCAAGCTCTTGGATGAAACCACGCCACTGCGTTATGTGCCCACGTTCCTGGGAGCGCACGACGTACCGGAAGAGTATCAAACACGGCGCGCCGAGTATGTTTCGCTCGTCATCAATGAGATGTTGCCGCGCGTGGGCCAGGAGAAACTAGCGGAATACTGCGACGTCTTCTGTGAGCAAAGAGTCTTTACAACTGATGAGTCGCGAAAAATACTCTCCGCCGCGCGCAGTCACGGGCTGGGACTTCGGATTCACGCTGATCAGTTATCGCTCTCAGGCGGGGCGAAATTGGCGGCCGAGTTGAAAACAGTGACGGCGGATCATCTCGAG
>JAMQPI010000641.1 GCA_023717565.1 Pyrinomonadaceae bacterium
CTCCGTGTATTGGCCGACCGCTCTCATCTTAGCGCAGATTTAAGATCATTACCCGGCACGTAGATGCACTGACAAGCGCACTCAACTACAGAACAGGAAGCGGTAGCGACCTGGCCGTTCCCTGGATTCAACCAATGGATGCTAACCAGGGTTCGAACTCTTATGCAGTCAGTTTGAGTCTGACGTGGCGGCCAGGTCGCTACCGCTTCCAGTCCCGTAGTGACCCTCGTTTTTGACGAAGCGACTTATTGAACAACCAGCGGGAGTTCGTAGAGGAGCGTGGACGGTTCCAACCCGACACGGTCGTAGCTGAGGGTAATCACAGCAGTATAGTTCCCAGGTGAGAGTTCCCCGGCCCACCCGGTAGTTAACATCTTTCGCTGGTCAGGAAGGTATCTTTGTTCCTCGATTGCTCCCCGCCCGGCAAGGGCGCCTGACGAGCTAAGCAGAGCAAAGGAGCCGCGCACTCGTGCATGCGCATTTCCGCGATTGCGCACGTCAAGATTCATTGCAAGCTCCGCTGACGCGCTCGGCGGCGTAATCTGTCCGCCCATGATTTCGAGGTTGTATTCGGCGGCGTCGAGCGTAGTAAATATCATCAACCCATTAAAGCGAAGTCCGATCGTAGCCGTCGCCGTGTTGACCTGTGCCAACTCGGAGCCAGGTAGAACTGCGTCGGCCGGCATAGCCTCAAAGACCGGAACGCTGTAATAGCTGCCTGCGGCCGTTTGTGGAACCGTGACCGCGGCGTTCACAGTGCCTGAACTGTGCGGCTCGACAATGATCTCATAAGGTGAGAATTGAACCCATAACGAGGCCGAACGCTGAAGAGTTCCGGGGCGACCCGTAACGCGATTGTTACTCGCGTCATACCACATGTCAGCCACGGAGCACTTGAAGCGGAGTCTGGTTGACGTGTCGTTAACGAGAGTGAATGCCTGAGTGTAGCTGGTGCCGCGGTTTACTTTGGCGTCAAGGGAAGCAGGTGTAACGGTGACCGAAATCTTCTGCGCTGAAGCGTTGCTGCCAGAAGATAGCAGGATGATGGCGGCAAGCAAGATGAGACGTGTTAGCTGAATCATGTTTCCCTCGTTAAGTGAAGTTGCCCGCCTGCGGGTTCCGCCACTTTCTTCAGTTTCCCGAAGGTAAAGTTTGGCGCGATCCGCAGGCGGGCCATTAGGCTCTCGAACTGTGTTGAGGTGCGAAGCCTTAAGGCGTCACGGTCATCGTGTAAACAAGAACTGCCGTTTTTGAGCCGGCGGTCTCTAATTTGGAAATCTTGAAACCGACGTATCTCGTGTTGGGCACGTCGCTCAAGGAACTGGCGATGACTACACGGGCAGCAGCCAAGGTGACACCCGCGGGTGAGTCGCCTTCAAACGCAAGGGCATCATTGGCGCCGCTTCCTATTGTGAGGGCGATGTTCGCCGATCCGGTGATTCCACTGTACACGGGCGTTAGGACGATTGGTGTTGTATACAACGCGAAACCTGCCGCGCCTGCGCCCGGGGTCACGGCCGCCGTGACATTGGCCGCTGGGCTAATACCCAGAGAGTTGACGTCGCCAAAGCTGATGCTGAAAGCCCCCGCGCTTCCACTGACGGCCGCACCGCTAGCGTGCTGTGAGATGTCGAGTCTCATAGCCGACACGACGTTGGCGGTCATTTGCAAACGGGGGACGCTCGCAGTCTGGGCGGAGGTTGTTCCTGCGAAGGCGAACAAAGCCAGCAGAGCAAAGGAGTAAGTTAGTTTTGTGATGGTCATTTTGAGTTGTTTCTTCCTTTTGAGGTTGATGGTTAATTGCGAATCTACTTGGCCTTCGTGGGGCACGCAGAATGAACGTTGGTTAAGGCAGTTGTTTCTTTGATAAAGACGAGGCGGAGTGGATCGGATTACACTCGGTATCTGTCTACGCAATTAGCGGTGGCAATCGCTATGCCTTTGGCGACCAAAACACGAATCCAGTTAGTCTATTGATTAATAGAGAGAAACCGCCGCCAAAGCTCTTGCAACCCCCTTCTTTCCAGTGGGCACAAAACCTAAATGTTGGCGATAAAGGAAGGCAGCCCCGGGTCAGCCGTGCAAATGCTCGAAAGGGACATCTGTCTACCTCAAAGTTGACCGGGACAGCCAGTCTGTTCTAGTTAGTCGGGCTTGGCGACTACTGGACCGGGACGGAAGACTTGCTTCGATTGATGAACTTGACGACTTCCGTCGTCCACGATTCGCAACCTTTACAGATGGCCACTGGGATTTGGTTTCCCATGTTATCCCGCGTCTGGACAATCACGGCAGTCGGAGCGAAGAGTTTGTAGTCCTTGTTCTCAGTCTTTCCACTCTTGTTGACGACGGCGCCTTTAAAGTAAACCAACATTCCTCGGACGGGATCGGCTTGCGCTTCCAATCTTTCTATCTGCGCGAACTGCGCCTTATAGGTGTCGCTGCCGAACTGCATTTGGAGGCCTCTGGGGGTAACGTTGATGCTGCCGTCTTCCAATGCGTCATAGAGGCCCAACTGTTTGCGATGTCGTTTTACTGGCAGGCTGATCGATTCACCACCCAGGAAAGCCTTTTCCATATATGACATCGCCTCCCGGTACTGGTTCTTGCGAAAATAACTCTGGGCCACGAGCAAATTGGCGCGCGCGTGATCGGGCTGGCTTGCCAGGAACGATTCTCCGTCTTTGATCACTTCGTCCAGCAGATTGCTTTTGAAGTTGCTCTCAATCAGATCGAGGCTGACAGTGACGGACCGACTAGACACGGGCGGCGTCGCGGGTTGACTGGGGGCGAACGACTCGGTCGCAACCGGTGGCGCGGCAGCAGTCGAGGTGCCGCCAACAAAAGAGAACGAGCCTTCGAGCGAAGAGGCGTCCCAGGGAATCTGCAGGCCGTTACTCTTTTGTCTGACCTGCGCGCGCACCCGCTTGAAAACCTCCTCGATCGGCAAACCGGGCGAGCGCATGTTTGCCATCAACTCTTGCGTGTATAACCCGTTCTGGCCTTTCCCGTCGCTGGCCGTTTGCCCGGGAGCGGTGGCGTAAGCGATGAAAGTCCCGGCGGGCGCGTTTACCTGGGCCAGCCCTTGAGAGCCGCCGCGGAAACTGCGCGCAAAGGGATTGTTTCGACACGCGTCCAGAATCACGATGTTAAGTCGATTCTGTGCCTGTCCCATCTGCTCAAGAACTGAGTTCAGATCCAATCCTTCCAACACCAGATCGCCTTCGGCTTCTATCTGCGCTCCGATGGGAATCAAAAAGTTGCGTCCGCCGGACTGCATTCCGTGGCCGGCGTAGTAAAAGAGCCCAATCGAGCCGTTATGAATCTTGCGGCTAAACTCGCGGACCGCTAACTGCATCTCGCGCAGGTTTACGTCGGTGCGCGCAATAACGTCAAAGCCCATCTCGCGGAGCGTAGCGGATACCAGGTTCGCGTCGTTGACAGGGTTACGGAGCGGTGACCCTTCATAACGGCTGTTGCCGATGACCAACGCCACGCGCTTTTCAGTGGTAGCAGGCGCCAACCCCATCCC
This sequence comes from Pyrinomonadaceae bacterium, assembly GCA_023717565.1. GTDB lineage: Bacteria > Acidobacteriota > Blastocatellia > Pyrinomonadales > Pyrinomonadaceae > PSRF01. The sequence continues at coordinate 3,533 of JAMQPI010000641.1, forward strand.
GCGCTGCTGTTGATTGCCGCTCGGTTGTTGCGCTGTCACCTGAAAGGCGGACAAGAACAAGACGGCTAACGTCACCAGTCCTCGCTCTAAAAAATGACTCGTGAGAGGTTTGATACTAAGCAGGGGAAACATGGGAGAGCTCCTTTGCTCGTGATGCACTTCTGTGGGGAAGCGCATTGAATTAGCGGTAGGCTGGTCAGGAAGGATGCGAGATAAACGCAGGCTCTGGGGCCAGCTTCGAATCCAAACAACATAGAAGCAGTGATAATGCTCCGAACCCCGGCAACGGTCAAGATC
>JAMQPI010000643.1 GCA_023717565.1 Pyrinomonadaceae bacterium
AAAAGAGTAACGAGTGACAAACGACGTTCGGACAAGGTCTTTACTTGCCGGGCGTCACTTGTCACTCGTCACTGCTGTTTCTGGCGGAGATGACAGGATTCGAACCTGTGAAGGGCTTTTGACCCTTAACGGTTTAGCAAACCGCCGCCTTCAGCCACTCGGCCACATCTCCGTGCCGAACCAGGGCGAAAACTCATTCTAGACTGCGGTGATAGATTGTCAAGATGAGGAGCCTTCAAGCAGTTCAGAGTTCGAGCTTTAGCTTGTCCAAGTCCCAAAGCCACAACCTAAAGGTCGAACTCTGAACTTCCGGCCTCAATTATCACCGTATAGAATCCTGACGTGGCCAAACTAAACTTAGGGCGGAGACAATTCCTGAGCGGGGTTGCTGCTGCGCCGATGGTTGCCTTGTCCGCAACCGCGGCTTACGCGCGCTTTATCGAACCGTATCGTTACGAAGTGTCCGAAACCGACGTTTTCCTGCGCGACCTACCGGAGCGTTTTGAAGGCTTTCGCATAACCCAGCTCACCGATGTTCATCACAGCCGGCTAGTTGGTATTGAGGAAGTCCGCCGGACTGTGGATTTGGCCAACTCGACCAAACCCGATCTGATCGCACTGACCGGTGACTACACGACCTCGTACCGGCGATATATCGCGCCCTGCGCCGAAGCGCTGGGGGCGTTGACCGCACCTGAAGGCGTTTGGGCTGTGCTGGGCAATCACGACCACTACACTGATCCGGAATTAACCAGGCGGGCCCTCGAACATAACCACCTCGCCGTGCTCAATAACGCGAACACCAGCTTACGACGGGGATCGGATGTGCTACAGCTCTCAGGGATCGATGATTGGTCCTGGGCTGGAACAAATTGGCCTCGGGCGTTTTACGGGCTCGATCAGAAGCGGTCGACAGTGCTGCTGTCTCACCAACCCAGAGTTCTTGATTTTGCGGAGTCTGAAAAGGTGGGTCTGATTCTTAGCGGACACACACACGGGGGGCAAATCGATCTGCCACTGATTGGCCCGCCGGCCCGATTCGCCACCGCCGAACTCAAATATGCACAAGGCCTCTTCCGGCGGGGAGACACTCAACTCTATGTTTCCCGAGGCACTGGCGTCATTGGTTTGCCAGTGCGTTTCGGGGTGAGGCCGGAGATTGCCGTGCTGCGATTGATGCGGGCCCCGGTATGACCCCTAAGCCTGACTTGTTCCTTTCGCTTATGCCACGAGGCTGGCCGGGCGTGGGGCTTTTCGCAGTTGTATAGGAAGCTGTGTTGCACAACAAACTTGCGCCAGTCTCGTCCGGTCGCGCTTCATTCGGGCATCATTTGCCAACGACGCGCGCACTTCGCGAAAAATGTTGGCTGCTCGTGGATCGGGCGGTTCAACTATTCGGTAGTGCATCCACTTTCCTTCTCGTCTGGCAGCAACCACACCAGCTCTGCGCAGGTACGCGAGATGACGCGAGATCTTAGGTTGGTTCAGCTTTAAGACTTCCACGAAAAAACAGACGCAGACCTCGTCGTCGCCCATCAGGTTAATGAGACGTAGACGCGTGCTATCTGCGAGTGCTTTGAACAGTTCTTCGATGCTGTATTCCTTGTCTGCCATTGACGTAATCTTTTGGAAAACTGTAGCTCTCTCTTTACGATTTTCGCACTCGCGGAGTTCCTTTTCAGCCGACCATTTAAGCCCTAAGCGCGCCGTGAATTCTATCCAATTCTTGAACCTCACATACGCCTTGACAGATGTGACCTGGGGGCGTTAGAGTGCGTATCACATGCGCGTTAGCGAATATGAAATATAGAGGAGGACGGTATGGAAAGCAAGGCAAATGACCAGGTAAGGGCTCTCAAGGCACACCTTGCCCTGAATGTGCGCAACGTGGAACAGAGCATCGGCTTTTACCAGAAGATGTTGGGTATTGAACCCAGCAAAGTGCGACGGGGATATGCGAAATTCGATGTGCAAAACCCTCCGTTGAATCTAACCCTAAATGAAGCGGCGTTTAAGGAACGCGGGGCGCTCTCGCATCTGGGTATTCAGGTAGGTTCAACAGATGACGTCTTAATGATGCGGCAAAAATGGGAAGCTGCCGGGCTTGTCACGCGCGACGAGATGCAGACCAATTGCTGCTACGCGACTCAGGATAAAACGTGGGTACGAGATCCGGATGGTATCGAGTGGGAGGCATTCGTGGTTCTGCAAGACAACCTGCCGGAGACTGCAGCTTGTGAATGTGGCACCAGGCTAGCCGAGGGGCAGCCCGAACCTGCGCGCCGCGAGACAGCAACAAACGAGAACGTCCAGGCAATCAACTCCTGCTGCTCTCCCGAGCCAGTGAGTATTGCCCGGTGAGCTGTGATCTCAGGAAACAGGCTACGGCAATGAAAAGGTCCGGCTCAATTATGCCGGACCTTTCAGACTTGGAAGGCGTTGCGTTCGCACAGTTACTGAGGATTGCTCTCCCGTCGCTCCTGGCGCCGCTTCTGCATCTCATCGCGAAGGGCTTTGCGCTCAGTCTTGAGCTGCTCAAGTTTATTGCGCTGCTCTGGCGTAAGGATGTTCTCTATTTCGGTGTGGGCCCCCCGCATCGAGTTGTGAATTTCCTGCCTTAGCGCTTTGGCCCGCGCCCCGTCTTCAGCAGTAAGACTGCCTTCGACTCTTTTCTGTCCCAGCTTGAAAAGTTCTTCACGCTGAGCTTTGACGTTCTCGAGATGGCGTTGAACTATGGAGCGCTGTTGTTGTCGTTGCTCGTCGGTCAGATTCAGCTCACGCATACCGCGGAACTCTCCAAACCCGTCACGGCCACGCCGGCCCATCCTCTCCTGGCTCCGACCTTCTCGATGTCGCATTCCTTCCCCGCGGATGCCGTCATCCTGCGCTGGGGCTTGCGGCTGTTGACCGTAGGCGAGGGACCCGAAGGCCAAAGTAAGGCTAATCACTAGAATTCTTCGTAGAAACATCTCTGGTACTCCTTTGTCGCTCTGGTTAGTGGATGAATGATTCTGAGGATTGCTATCGCTCTTCCTTTCGTTAGACGCCGCAGCAGGGCGTTCGGTTTGGGAAAGGTTGACGACTGGTCGTATCCAGTGGTATAGAGTACTTTGCCGCGCAAAGACGAAGGCAATCAAGAATGTCAGTTGAAGCTGACGCTAACTGACTGAGAATTTGAGAATAGTCAAAGAACAACCTCCAAGTTACAATACCGGCCAAATATGAGTCTCCTGGAAAACATTAACGCAACCGCTGACCTGCGCCGTTTGCCTATCGAGCAGTTGGAAACGGTCGCTGACGAAATCCGCCAATACATTTTGGAAACAATGTCCCGTATTGGCGGCCACACGGGCGCGTCGCTCGGCGCAATCGAGTTGGCCGTTGCCCTGCACTATGCGTTTGATACGCCACGAGATCGTCTCGTGTGGGATGTGGGACACCAGGCATATGCGCACAAGATCCTGACCGGACGACGTGAACTTCTGCCGACGATCAAGCAATACGGAGGCATCAGTGGTTTCTTGCGTCGCGATGAGTCGGAATACGACACCTTTGGGGCTGGTCATGCATCAACCTCTTTATCGGCAGCGTTGGGCATGGCCATTGCCCGCGACAGAAAGGGTGAGGATCATCACGTCGTAGCATTGATCGGAGATGCGTCCCTGGCCGGGGGGATGGCCATGGAGGCGATCAATCAGGCTGGTCATTTGAAGACGCGCTTGATAGTTCTGTTGAACGACAATGAGATGTCAATCGCTCCTGCTGTTGGAGCACTAACTGGCTATTTGAATCGCATTCGTGGAGCCCAGGGATATCATCGCTTTAAGGACGAAGTGGAAGAGACCTTGCTGGCGATCCCAACGCTGGGCGGGCGTCTCCACCATGCCGCGAAAACCATGAAGGACGCGATTGCCGCGGCGGTTCTTCCAGGCGCCCTGGTCAGCGAGTTGGGTTTCAAATATATCGGCTACGTTGATGGCCACAACCCGCGCGCACTGGTGGCCGCATTGCGTGAAGCCAAACAAGTTAAGGATGGTCCGGTGATAGTCCACGCGTTGACAACCAAGGGCAAAGGTTACCCGCAGGCTGAGAAAGACTATTACCGCTGGCACGCCACCGGTCCGTTCGATCTAAAGACTGGAAAGGCGGTGAAGGCCGCAGCGAAAGCTCCAACCTACACGTCGATCTTTGGAAAGACTCTGTGCGAGTTGATGGAGCGAGACCCCAAGATCGTCGCCCTGACCGCCGCCATGCCTGATGGCACGGGCGTCTGCGATGCGCTGGAAAGATTTCCGGAACGATCATTCGATGTGGGAATTGCCGAACAACACTGCGTGACGTTTGCGGCCGGAATGTCTTGTGAAGGGTTAAAGCCTGTCTGTGCCATTTATTCCACCTTTCTGCAGCGCGCGTTTGACCAATTGGTCCATGATGTCTGCATCCAAAATTTGAACGTGAAGTTCTGTCTCGACCGCGGTGGCATAGCCGGTGGAGATGGTCCAACTCATCACGGACTGCTCGACATCGCTTATCTACGGGGAGTCCCAAACATCGTTGTCATGGCGCCGAAAGACGAGGGTGAGATGCGCGACATGATGCTGACGCTGGTTGAGCATCAGGGTCCTGCGGCGATGCGTTATCCGCGTGGGAATGGAATCGGCGCCGACCTTGATCGTGAGCCTCAGCTGCTGGAGATCGGCAAGGGTGAAATATTACGCGACGGCGGCGAGATTGCTATCGTGGCTTATGGTTCGATGGTTCACCCATCGCTCCAGGCCGCCGAGAATCTCTCCCGAGAGGGAATCGAAACGACTGTAGTCAACGCGCGCTTTGTGAAACCTCTGGATGCGCAACTCCTGTTGGCACTGGCTCGTACGAAGCGTCTGATCGTCACGGTCGAGGAAGCGTATTTGGCCGGTGGGTTTGGCTCCGCGGTGCTCGAGCTGCTCGAAGAGAACGGGTTGCAGGACAAGGTTCGTGTTGCGCGCATGGGGATCCCCGACCGCCTGGTTACACATGGCGATCCAAAATTGCTTCTGGCCAAGTACGGGCTTGATGCCGACGGAATCTACACGCGTGTAAGAGAAAGCATAGATGTTTTGGACGACCGCCGAGCGAAACCCCAAAAGGTTGGTTCCTGACTCGGAGCTCGAAAGAGCCACGTCTGGGATTCGTGGAAAAGGACTGCGCCCTGTCTGGTTGGTAGACGGGCGCGTTTCTTTTCTGCACCAAATGGTTCATTCAATCCCGCAACGGAACGGTAAGAGAGGAAGCGGGAGTCCTGAATTCTCTCTCAACTCGCCTAAGTCGAGCTTGTGATTCTCTGGGTTGAGTGTGGCCTCGGAGTTGCACACTAACTCTTACCCGAATGCGGGTCTCGATCCTTCAAGTTAGGAATTCACAGTTGTTATGGATAAGAACTACTCCTCAACAGATCATTCCGCAGAGTTTGACCGCGCCCTCTCGTTGCCACATTTTGACGAGGAGGCGACGTTGCTTTCGGCCCGACCTGTAGTCCCACTCAACGAAGCAAAAGTTGATACGCGCTCCCAGCGGCGCGTGATTCTTGGGTTGACGATTCTGGTGGCGATCCTCGCAGGAGCGATTGGCGCCACACTGATGATGCCAAGCGCGGAGAATTCGCGGAGGGCGGTGGAATCTGAGGTGACTCAGCCGACATTGTCATCGTCGGGGGCCGCCGGCGGCTCAACCTCCGTACCTGACGAGGCAAGAGGACCCTTTGCTACTGAGTTGCTTGCCGAACCTCAGATGGAAGAAGTCCCGGGATCCCGTGATTCCTCGATAAAAAGGCGGCAGACGGCAGCAATTTCGCATAGTTCTATAAAGCCAACTATTTCGCGAAGCGCGCTAAAACCAGTCAGGACTGACGATGAAACAGCTGAAGATTTCAACAGTGACGAAAGGGAGTTGCGTCGAGCTGAACGCAGAGATGCGCGGCGCGAAGCAAGACGTCAGCTTCGCCAGAGGCGTGAACAGATGGGCGATGACGTGTTGCGGATCAGAGAGATTTTTGAAGGCCCCCCACGGCCGTAGGGGGTTGGACTCGATCGTTTGTTCACTGTTAGTAGATCAAGATCGATGTTGACTGATCGCAGAACGAGTGGCATTATTTGTCGCGAAGAGACGAAAATTAGAGTTTCCCCTGCTCCTCGATCGTCGCTTCGCCCCGTTTTGGACTCTCACTTAGCAAACTAATCCCGACATTTTTCAGGCGTGAGATATGTCGCGCAACTGCGCGAAGAGTGGTGATTCTTATGAAAAAGGAATTTCGGGAGCGGGAGTGTATTCATCAGGATGACGGAGCTGATGGCGCGTTCTACAATGGCGTGTTCTACCTGCAAGCCCTGCAGCGTTTGCCGGTGGATGCCGCTGTGCAAATGGCCAGCAAAGTGAGTCCGTTTTTCTGGGCGGATGCTCCTCACATACTGGTATGGCTGTGTCAGGATTGCGCTTCTGAGCTCAGGCTCACGGATACTCCGCGCGCGATGACTCAGACTGCGAGGAGGCAAGCCTAAAGAAACGTCCTCGCGCCATCGGCAAGGCAGGGAGCAGGATCTCTCTGAACCTAGGCAACATTTGCTATGAAGCGCGAGCGAATCGATAAACTCCTGGTGGAACGAGGCCTGGCTGAGTCGCGGACAAAAGCCCAGGCGATGGTTATGGCCGGCAGTGTCCTGGTTCGAGAGCAGCGCGTTGCCAAGCCCTCCGACCTCATTTCAATTGACGCTCCCATTCGCATTAAAGGTGCCGACGATCCGACGTCGCGTTATGTCGGCCGCGGTGGCTTGAAGATGGAATCGGCCTTAAAGGAATTCGAGGTTGAGGTTGCCGGTCTAACTTGTCTGGATGTGGGCGCTTCAACCGGTGGTTTTACGGACTGTTTGTTACAGAGAGGTGCGCTTCGTGTGGTGACCGTTGACGTGGGTCACAACCAGCTGGACTGGCGACTGCGAAATGATCCCAGGGTCGAAGTCAGAGAAGGTGTAAACGCGCGCTACCTAAGGCCCGAAGACTTCGATAACCTCTTCGATCTCGCCGTGATGGACGTTTCATTCATTTCCGCCACTAAAGTAATGCCCGCGATTGTGGGCCTGTTAACTGAAACAGGTCGTTTGATTACACTGATCAAGCCACAGTTTGAGGTGGGGCGCGGGGAAGTTGGCAGCGGTGGCGTCGTTCGTGACTCGCAAAAACACGCTCGTGTAGTGGAGGAAGTCAACAGTGCCGCCACCCAACTTGGACTTAGTGTTAGTGGGGTGATTGAGTCTCCGATACACGGTGCGGATGGCAATGTCGAGTTCCTCGCTTTGTACCAAAAAGAAATCCTGCCTTGAGGGCTGGCTAAAAACCCGATCCACGAAATCACACGAACCAACACGAAGAATTAGTAACATTTCGTGTGATTTCGTGGATCGTTTTCTCGGGGGTTCGCTATGAACAACCAAATAGTCAAATATCACACTAGTGAGTTTTAGAGTTCGTTGACACTCAAAAGCCCGCCCGCGTATCATCCCGTCGGTTTCGCAAATAGCTCATTCAAGATCTTCAGTACCCCTCCGAACCTAGTCGGAAGCGACGAGCTCCGCAAATGCAAACGTTCTCCTTGCCGGCAACACGGATGACGAAGGCTTCGATAAAGCGGGTTGGTATTATCGTCAAGCCGCATCAGCCTGATGCGTTAAAGACCGTATGCGCGGTCGTCGAGTGGCTCGGCGAACGGGGCATTGCGGTGGTTGGCGGTCCCGATATTGACCGCGAAGGTATCGAGCAGGAGACTGGCTGCGCGGTCCCCGCACTGAGCCAGGATCAGCTGGCCGCCAACGTGGATCTAATGCTCGTACTCGGTGGCGACGGCACAATGATCGCGACCGCGCGCATGCTCGGCGATAAGGAAGTGCCGGTGCTGGGCGTGAATTATGGCGGGCTGGGTTACCTGGCTGAGTTTCGCGTTGAGGAGCTTTACATAGCCCTGGAGTCCATTCTCGATGGAAACTACCGACTCGACACCAGGGTAATGCTCGGTGTGCAACTCATGCGCGGTGATGAAGAGGTTACCCGCACGCGCGTCTTGAACGATGCGGTCATCAACAAATCCGCCCTCGCCCGAATCATCGAGATCGAAGCCTATCTAAACCAACAATTCGTCAATTCCTTCCGCGCCGATGGCCTGATTGTCTCCACTCCGACTGGTTCAACTGCCTACAACCTGTCCGCGGGCGGCCCCGTGATCTACCCTTCGATGAACGCAATCGTAATCACGCCAATCTGTCCGTTCACTCTTTCGAACCGTCCCCTGGTGGTTCCAGATGATGCGGTCATCGAGTTGACCTTGAAGACTCAGCAGGAAGATGTAGCGCTGACGCTAGACGGCCAGGTGGGATTCCCTTTGCAGGCTGAGGATCGCGTAATCATCCGCAAGAGTCGAACGACTTTCAATCTGGTTCAGCCGATGAACAGAAATTATTTCGAGGTCTTGCGGGATAAGTTGCGTTGGGGAAGGTAAAACCGGAACTGAGACCCTATGACTGAAGACGAACAACCAACTCGATCGACGATCGACGCCAATGCCTTCGAGCGCGAAATCACGACCGATCTCGACGAGGAAACACCGGACAAACCGAAGGGCCCGGCACTGCACACACGCATTCTGATTGGCCTGGCGGTCGGCGTGGTTGCGGGTGTTACGGTCAACTACGCTTTTGGTGGCAACCACCCGCGCGTGGCTTGGGTCGTGGACAATATTACCGCACCAATCGGGCAGCTCTTCCTGCGCCTGTTGCTAATGATTGTTGTGCCTTTGGTCTTTTCTTCGTTGGTGGTTGGTGTCGCGGGAATTGGAGACATTCGCAAACTGGGGCGCGTTGGAGTGAAGTCGTTTGCTTACTGTTTCGTACTGTCTGCGATTTCCGTGGTTATCGGTTTGACCCTGGCCAATACGATAAGACCCGGCGAGCGCATTGACCCGGCGACGAAGGCAGCTCTCGAACAACGTTACGGCTCGGATGCAACTAAGCAAGTCGAGGCGGCGACGAAGGCGGGCGTGGTCCAGTCGCCGCTCATGCAGGTCGTTGAGACGATCGTGCCTTCAAATCCGTTTGCCACCGTCGCCGGTGTTCCCTCGAATCCCAGCACCGCAACTTCCGGCGGGACACCGAACATGCTTCACCTGATGTTCTTCGCCCTGATGATCGGTATTGCCATAACTCTTATTCCAGTCAAAGTCACGGCCCCGCTGTTGAGCGTGTTGCAGGCCGTTTATGAGGTTACGGCGAAGATCATCGAGATCATCATGAAGTTTGCTCCCTATGCAGTGGCTTGCCTGCTCTTCAATAACACGGCGCGCTTCGGGTTAGATCTCTTGCAGGCTTTGGCGTGGTTTGTGGTTACTGTGCTGCTGGGTTTATCGCTGCATATGTTTGGCGTCTATTCGCTTTCTATCTACTTTCTCTCGCGAATGTCGCCGCTGGAGTTTTTCCGCCGCATCAAGACGGTAATTCTAACCGCGTTTTCAACCTCGTCCTCGAATGCCACCCTCCCCACCGCCCTTCGCGTGTCTGAAGAGAACCTGGGCGTGCCGCAGGAGATCAATAGTTTTGTGCTGACTGTGGGCGCCACGGCGAATCAGAACGGAACCGCCTTGTACGAAGGTGTCACGGTACTCTTCCTGGCGCAGCTTGCGGGTGTTGACCTTACCATCGGTCAACAGCTGATGGTTGTTTACCTGGCAATACTGGGTGGTATTGGCACAGCGGGCGTACCGTCTGGTTCCATACCGTTCATTATCGGAGTGCTCGTGACGATCGGTGTGAATCCGGCGCTGATTGCCATCATTCTGGGCGTCGATCGCATACTCGATATGTGCCGAACAACTCTCAACGTCACCGGTGACCTTACGGCCGCAACTTACGTGGCGCGTTCCGAAGGGTATGAACTCCTGAAGCCCCACGAACCGGCAATTGTTCGCGCAGGTGTTGGTCAGGCGTCGGCTTGAAGACAACGCGAACCATTGTTTAATTAACAGGTCCGCGACAATCAAGGCACAAGTTAGGAATAAACAGTTCGCTCTTGAGCTGAGGAGACCAAATGATCTTTCCGATCTCTGACGACAATAGTGATCGCACCACTGCTCCAATAGTTAACTACATACTGATCGCCATTAACATTTTGGTTTTCGTCTTCCTGCAGCAGTTAGGCGCTAACGACAAGTTCACCTATGCCTATTCGACCGTCCCCCAGGAAATTGTTAGCGGCCGTGATATCAGAACTGCGGATCGTGTAGTGGAAACGGTGACTGGC
>JAMQPI010000725.1 GCA_023717565.1 Pyrinomonadaceae bacterium
CGATTTCTGCTTCACTTCTTTGTCGACTTTCAAAAACGGCTGAAAGCCAAAGTACACTTGACTCGCCAAAAAGGGGTAACTCGTCAAAAGCGAGAAGATACTTCGGTACCTCATCATAGCCCACGATCGCACGTTATCTTCCGGAGGCATCATCGCTTCTTCGCGGAATGCCGCCATCTTCGTGACGGTGGTGGAGTGGAAACCATTTTTCTCTTTCTGAAAAGCAGGCGTGGGCATGTTGAATGCACGCACGTCGAAGGACCAGGCCGAGTCGGAAGGCTTGATTCGATAGGTTACAGATTGAATGGGTATCTCGCGCTGGAACTGCAGACGCAAGTTGTTCGCCGACGCGTTGGAGATAACCTCCTTCCACTTGTATTCGATAATCGCCCCAGGCTCAATACCTGGAAACACAATAGTCTTCGTTCTTAGCTTGAGGCCGCTAATCTTCACGATCATTTTCTCGATGATGTCTTCCTTCGCCAACTCAACTATCGAGCCATCTTGCTTGATGGTGCGCGCCGCGACGTCTTTGATTTTAGTGTTGCTAAGAAACGGGATGTCGATCTTGCTCTGCTTCTCGCGTCCCCGTTCAGTGAAGATCTTGATGCGCACGTAGTGTGAAAGCACCAGGTCGTTCTGACCGCCATCGTCAATCCGAATGTCCCAAAAAATGGCTTCCGCATCCGCATCGGGCTCCACGATCGGCGCCTTGAGCGCAAGGTCGGCAGGATCCACTGGGCGCCATTCCTCTCCGGTGGCTGTGACATTGGTCCAGCCCGCGCCAGATACCGCGAAAGCCAAGGCGATCAAGATTGAGAACAACATTAATCGGGCGACTAGATATCGTGGGAAATGAGGTTTCATAGTTAACTCTTCCTTACCTCAAAACAGAGCGTCGAACTCACTCAAAAGTTCGACCAGATGGTCCGCTTGGTTATCTCCGTCGAACTCGCGAATTGCTTGCACGGCAACCATGCTGCTCGATGGGAATTCTGCTTTGTCCTCAATAATCTGCTTTACGCGAGGAACAAAAACAAACTGGAGCCATTGTGAGAATGCCATTGTATCCATCGCAAACGCTTCCTGAAAATCATAAGCCTCTGGCGGTAACGGTTCCACAGCCCAATAACCGATGTCCTTCATTTCTGCTTCGACTTCAGAAATAGCTTTGGCCACTTGTGAATGTAGATCTGACGAACCGCCTACCTCACTCATTATTGACTTCTCCTGGTTAAGAAATTGTGCCGCGATGCGCCCCCGGCTGAAACTTCAGGTAATATGACAACTCTCCCTACTGGAAGCCGAACTAAACTGAACCGACCAACCGTTTGTTTGATGGCGTATTATCGGCTATCAGAGTTATCATCCCCAAGCAATTCCATTCCGCCAGACAATTCAATCAGGAGGATCCGTAAACATGCGACTCACTTGCGTTCTCGCGCTTGCTCTTCTGGCAGTCATATTGATCCCAACAGCGAACTTCTCCCAAGGCGGTCAGCCGAGTGGGCAGATGGAAGCTTCGCGCAGCATTGCAGGTGGCGGAGTGTCGGTTCCCGGCTGGACCGGAAAGATCGACGCCAAAGAGGAGGCCGCCGGCATGACCCTCAACAGCGCCAAGTTGACCAAAGACGGCGATGCTTTGCTCGTCACCACCGGTCCGGCAGTGACGTACTGGAATCCCAAAAACAAAGCGACTGGAGACTACACGGTGAAAGCGACGTTCAAGGAACCGAAGTGGATGAATCTCAACAGTCACCCACACCCTTACGGGCTGGTAATTGCCGGAAATGATCTGGGAACGGACCAGCAGAGTTACTTGTACTGTGCGGCTTATGGTAATGGCAACTTCATCGTTCGCGGTTTCGGTCCAACTCCATTTCAAATGAACGGAGCGCGTCCTAGTGCAGATCCGGCAGTGAACAAGGCGGCCGGCGTGGGCGAACCGGTCACCCAGGAGATCGCGATTACAGTAAAGGGTGACAAGGTAGAGTGCGCGATTAACAACAAAGTCGTCGCCAGCTATGACAAGTCTGCCTTGGTAACTACCGGCAAACTCAAGTCAACGGACGGCGTGTATGGCATCCGCTTCGCACATAACACAGAGGCCATTGTAACCGGCCTCACTATCACGAAGCCGTAGCTTAAACACTCGTTGAAAAGTGTTCGGAATTAGGATTGTTTTCTCCGGGGTTTTTCCGCCAGATGCCTGGTGGTATTCTCCGTCACACTCACTGGAATCGCATCCGCAAAGTCTGCCTGGTCTAACAATTTTCCAGTGGAAGCGGCTTCAAATGCCGCGGGTGTTTGTGGCAACGCCGTTTCGATTTCAGTTAGGGAGGCTCTTCGCTTCCACTGCTTTTTGAGCTTCTGGGTTCTTATGAGCGTCTGAATGTGCCAGCCGGTGATCGCGAGCAAGAGGCCGGCGGTAGCATAGACCAACGGATGTGTGTCCGATCTGAACCCCAAAATAGCAAAGAGCAAGATCGACAAGGTAAGACTCACACTTACGGTTAAGGCACTGAGAACCGCGTTAGCTTTTAGATGGTCTTCGGGCGGAAGCTCACGTTTGACCAGTTTCGACAGATCGGGGAGAAAGAAGCCGCACTGACGGCAGTAGGTTTCAGGCAGCTGTTCGGCTTTTCCACATCTTGGACAAAACATATTGTTCAAAACGATTGTTGCATTAGAAAAGTTTTGGTTCAATCTTCTCGGCTTCAATTCTATGCTGAGTTGCTATGCGTAAACTAATCCTCCCATTGCTACTGATGAACGGACTCGTTGCGGCTTCCGCGCTGAACGCTGCTTCTCAGTCTGGAAGAAGAGTCACTTCTCCGCGGCCCACACAAACGGCGCCCATTCAACCACCAGTCAACCCAGAACCCGAACCTCAGCCAGCCGTCGCACCTTTGAAGTTGCTTTTCCTGCCTGAGAGTCTCCGCGAACGCCAAATCAAGACGCTCAACAGCGGCAGCTTCCGGCTCGTGGACTTCCAGGGCAAAGTCGTAGTAATCAACCTCTGGGCCTCCTGGTGCGGTCCCTGCCGCAGGGAAGTTCCGGAGTACGAGAAAGTGCGTAAGGCTTATGCCGGGCGCGACGTAGAGTTTATCGGATTGACAACGGAAGACCCGCGTACTGCCTCGGACCAGGTGAATAAATTCGCGCGCGATTTGAATTTCGGTTTCCGCCTGGGCTGGGCCGACCGTGAAACCGCGCGCACGTTGATGAACGGCAGGAACGCGATCCCCCAGACGTTGGTGCTCGACGCCAACGGACGTGTCGTCAGCCATTGGAGCGGCTACTCCCCTGGTCGTGGTGGTGACAGGTTACGGCAAGCGATTGATCACGCCCTTGAGAGCGCACCGTGAATGCAAGTCGTCCGCGTGTTCTCCACTTAGTGATGAGTGACAACCAATAATGAAGTTCAGCCCGCAAAGAGCCAATGTGTTAGAGTTCACGCCATGAAAATCCATCGTCGCCATTTTTTGCTAACCTCCTCAGCTGCGGTGTTGGCCCAAAGTAGTCTCTCGCTTGGGTCCAGCAAGAACAAAGACGACCGCCAAAACGTGGAGGCCGTGGAACCGCCTTCTGTTACCGGCAAACAGGTGACGGTCTATACGACGGCCGACAAGACCGACCATCGGATTTCGCCCACTGACAAGGTGAGTTTCAAACCTGTGGGCCAGCCGAAGGAAACTCAGATCTGCGTGTTTGTCGATCCCACCAGGCAGTTTCAAACTTTCCTGGGCATCGGAGGAGCTTTGACCGACTCATCGGCCGAGACGTTTGCGAAGTTGCCGAAAGAGAAGCAACGAGAAATTCTGACCGCCTACTTCGATGACAAGCAGGGCATCGGCTATAAGCTTGCACGCACCAACATACACAGTTGCGATTTCTCCAGCGGCAGCTACACCTATGTTAACGAGGGCGACAAAGAACTGAAATCCTTCAATATCGAGCACGACCATCAATACCGGATACCCTTTATCAAACAGGCGATGGCAGCTACTCGCGGAAAACTAAACATCTTCGCAAGTCCGTGGAGCCCTCCGGCATTCATGAAAGACAACAACGATATCCTGCATGGAGGAAAGCTAAAACCGGAGTATTACCAGTCGTGGTCCAACTATTTTACAAAGTTCATTAAGGCTTATGAGCGCGAGGGAATACCGATTTGGGGGATTTCGATCCAAAACGAGCCGATGGCGACGCAAAAATGGGAGTCATGTATTTTCTCAGCTGAAGAGGAACGAGACTTCCTCAGGGATCATCTGGGCCCAACCCTTATGCAAGCAGGACTGGGAGATAAGAAGATAATTGCCTGGGATCATAACCGCGATCTTATCTACCAACGAGCCAGCACAATCCTAAGCGATCCCAAGGCGGCCAAATTTGTATGGGGAATCGGTTTTCACTGGTATGAACCCTGGAGCGGCGGCGAACCAATGTTCGATAACGTCAAGTTGGTTCACGAAACCTTCCCCGATAAGCACCTGATCTTCACCGAAGGCTGCGTCGATTCGTTCGATCCGAAGAGGATCGGTGAATGGAAATTCGGGGAGCAGTATGGGCGGTCAATGATCAATGACTTCAACAGCGGTACGGTTGGGTGGACTGACTGGAATATTCTGTTGGATGAAAAGGGCGGCCCGAATCACGTCGGCAATTTCTGCTTCGCTCCGGTGCATGCGAATACCAAAACGGGCGAGCTAACCTACCTCAGTTCCTATTACTACATCGGTCACTTTTCAAAGTTCATTCAACCTGGTGCGAGAAGGATTGCCAGTTCGCCCAGTCGCAGTCAACTTCTTTCCACCGCGTTCCTTAATCCGGATGGAACGGGGACTGTAGTCGTGATGAACTCGAGCGAAAAAACGGCGTCTTACTGGCTGTGGCTCAACGGCGACGCCGCGGAAGTGAATAGTCCCCCGCGTTCAATTCAGACTCTTGTGTTCTAAGTGACCGTACCCTTCGTTATAGGCGTTGCCATTCTTTTAGGGTCGGCGCTCTTTCTGTATCAACAAGCACGACGGTCGCCCGGGCCGATGGAGTGGGGTCGCACCCCTCGCTGGAAGAAACGAATCCGAGTCACGCTGGCAGTTATCCCTCTCCTGCTTGGCTGCCTTGCCTTCTGGGCCTTCATAGTTGAGCCCAACCGCCTGGTTATTCACCAGGAAACTATTGCGGTCGACCACTGGCCCAAAGAGCTTAATGATCTCAAGATAGCAGTAATCTCAGACATTCATGTGGGCGGTTGGTGCATCGATGACAAGAAACTGCGCTTGATCGTCGAACGCACGAATCAACTTCAGCCAGAACTGATCGTAATACTTGGTGACTACATGTCAGGGGACGGCTCGACGAGTCACCGGGTGGAACCAGAGGTGTTCGCGCCGGTCTTGAAGGATTTTCGCGCGCCACTTGGGGTTTACTCGGTCCTTGGTAATCACGATTGGTGGTGGGACGGTCGCCGGGTGCGCCGAGGTTTGGAGGCGAACGGCATCAAGGTTCTGGATGACGAAGTCGCGGAAGTCAAAGTCCGCGGAACGTCTTTATGGCTAGCTGGTCTGGCCGATTTATGGACTCGCCCGCAACACATCGAAGAGACGATCGCGAAAGCTCCTCAAGACGCTCCGGTGATTGCATTAACGCACAATCCCGACATCTTTCCGAACCTTCCTCAGCGCGTACAGCTTCTTTTAGCTGGACACACTCACGGCGGGCAAGTCAGATTTCCGATTGTCGGGACAATCATTCAGCCGTCCAACTTCGGCCAACGCTACGTGCGGGGACATGTAATCGAAAACAATCATCATCTGTTCGTAACGACAGGGATCGGTACCAGCATCCTTCCGGTACGCTTTGGCGTCGCACCTGAGATTGTCCTGCTCACGGTAAAGTCACAGTAGCGTCAGCCGATTTCACGCAAAGACGCAAAGGGGGCAAAGACGCAAAGAAGAAGGTAGTGGACGGCAGAGGTCAGTGGCGTAAATTCATTTCAGGTCTTCTTTGCGCCTTTGCCCCCTTTGCGTCTTTGCGTGAAACCGACCTTTTGTGAGCCTCGACTCCGAGTTTCACATCAATCCGTATTAACTGGAGCTGCATAAAATTACGACAGAACTCTATGAACATACTTATCCTTAGTCATGACGAAGTCTTAGAACTCTTACCGATCAAGGATTGCATTGATGTCATGCGGGAGGCCCTGATTGCGCTCGCCGCCGGTATGGCTCATCAGCCGCTGAGAACGATCATTAGACCACCTGACGCCAAAGGCGTAATGGGACTGATGCCATCCTACATGTCAGGTGATTCGGCTGCCTTTGCGTTGAAAGCAATATGTGTGTTCCCTGGAAACCCAGCCAAAGGGAAGGATTCACACCAGGGAGGCGTGCTGCTTTTTAGCGCGGAGACTGGTGAGCTGCTAGCTATGATGAATGCTTCAGCGATCACCGCCATTCGCACCGCAGCTGTATCGGGTGTGGCGACGGATGTGCTCGCCCGAGGGGATGCTGGCAATCTCGCGATACTCGGTTCGGGTGTGCAAGCTCGCACGCATTTGGCAGCAATGTCTCAGGTTCGTTCCATCAAGCGGTGCCGCATAGCGAGCCGAAACGTTGAACACGCACGAAACTTTGCGGAAGAGATGCGGCCAGACTTCTCCTTCCCGCTGGAGCCAGTTGAGACTGTCGCAGACGCTTTAGAAGGCGCGGACTTGATTGTCGCTGCAACCACCGCCGTCGAACCAATAGTCAAACGCGATTGGATCTCAGCTGGGGCGCACTTGAATCTCGTAGGGTCGAGCACACCAAACGCGCGCGAGGTAGATAGTGAGACCATGGCGGCAGCCAGCCTGTTTGTGGACCGACGGGAATCAACCCTCAACGAAGCCGGGGACTACCTCTTTGCAGTGCGTGACAGCGTAATCGGTCCCAATCACATTCGGGCCGAAATTGGCGAGGTACTTAAAGGTGATAAACCAGGTCGGACATCCCCGGACGAGATTACTTTGTTCAAATCTCTGGGCCTCGCTATTGAGGATCTTTTCGCGGCAGAATACCTATACCGCCAGGCCAAGCAATCGAAAGTGGGGACTTGGATAGAGTGGTGAAGACAAACCGAATTTTCCATTTATCATTTCTCATCGGTTGGAGGTGGATCCTTGCTCGCATCATACTTGCCGCGGCTCACGAGGTCGGTACCACCCAGCGGTAGCGACGGTAAAGACTCAACCGAGTGTCATGAAGTCAGTACCGTAGCGCGATAGCGTCGGGCCAACGGTTCCAATCACAAATCTACGGGGTAATGGGCATCATCCGTTGGCGACTTCAAAGCATTGGATTCGAGTTGCGGATGGCCGAACCCGACGCTACGGCGCTACGGTACTGACTTCATGTCACTCGGTTGCGTTTTTATGAAAAACGTTCCATCGCTAGCCGCAATCCACGCTGCCCGCCAACTGATCGCCGGTACAGCGATCCGCACTCCGCTTGTTCGGCTTAACGTCAGGGAAGCACCGGCCGAGATTTACCTTAAGCTCGAAACTCTCCAGCCGATTGGATCCTTCAAAATCCGCGGTGCGACGAACGCCATGGGCAATTTGACGCCGGAGACGTTGTCTCGCGGAGTGTTCACTGCTTCAGCAGGAAACATGGCTCAGGGTGTAGCCTGGCGTGCTCGTGAGCTAGGTATCCCATGCACGGTGATCGCGCCTGAGACCGCGCCAGATACGAAGATCAAAGCAATCGAACGGCTCGGCGGACGTGTCAAGAAGGTCCCATTTGAAGAGTGGTGGAGAACCTTTGAAACGCGCACATTTCCAGGCGTCGAAGCAACTTTCATCCACGCGTTTGACGATCTGAATGTAATGGCCGGCAATGGCACAATTGCTCTTGAGATCATGGAAGACCTGCCGGAGGTTGATGCGGTGGTAATTCCGTGGGGCGGTGGCGGGCTGACGTGTGGGATTGCTGCAGGCATGCGTGCCTTGAATTCCAAGGCCAGGATATACGCAGTGGAAGTGGCGACGGCGGCGCCACTGGTGGTCTCGCTCGCCGCTGGAACGCCTCAGACGGTGGATTATCAACCATCATTTGTGGATGGAATCGGCTCCAAGGTCGTACTTCCGCAAATGCTCGAGCGAGCGCGACAGTTGATTGACGGAGCGCTCGTGGCAGAATTGCACGAAGTGAAATCTGCGCTTCGTCTGATGGCAGAACGCAACCGGATTATTGCCGAAGGTGCCGGAGCATGTGCGCTGGCGTGCACCTTAGCGGGCAAAGCCGGCGGAGGTAAGGTGGTATGTATTGTCTCGGGCGGGAACATAGACTTCGCGAGGCTTTGCGAGATACTGACAGATACAAATTGAACACTCTCGACGAGATGCGGCGGTTTACTGTCGCGCGTAATTTCTTCAAGCCCACCACGCTAAAGCGCGCCCTTCACCGGATGGGCTTTGTGCAGGCCGATCCGATTCGCGCACCGGCACGCGCTCAGGATCTAATCCTGCGTCATCGCGTCAAGAATTATCATGCCGGTGACCTCGAGCACCGCTACCCAACGCTCGACATCGAAGAGGACTTCTTCATCATCTATGGCTTCGTGACGAGCTCCTTACAAGCGCTGATGCATCCGCGTTCGGATGGGAAAAGGGAAAGAGCGCGAAAGGGGAAGACGCAACTCCTGCTCGAGTTTGTGCGCGAACGCGGTGCAGTGCACCCGCGCGAGGTAGATGAACATTTTTCGCACGGCACCGTGAAGAACTATTGGGGCGGCTCGTCGAACGCCACTACGCATCTGCTCGAAGACATGCATTACCGCGGGCTCTTGCGTGTGGCGCGGCGTGAGAAGGGCATCCGCGTCTACCGGGCTCACGAGCACGAGGCAGGGCCAACTGATGCGGCCGAGCGCCGAGCGCGGATCGATGAACTGGTCGATGTGTTGGTCCGGATTTATGCGCCGTTGCCCGGTCCGAGTCTATCGCTCTTTGTGCGCCAGCTGCGGTTTGCGGTGCCGCAGTGGCAAGCCGAGTTGACGAGTGCGTTGCAAAGAGCAAAACAGCGTCTCTCGCAGGCACGAGTCGATGGCGTCGATTGGTATTGGCCGGCCGATGAGGATCCGCTGCGGCGATCAACCTCAGAAACGCAGCAGGATACAGTGCGCTTACTCGCACCCTTCGACCCGGTGGTGCGGGACCGGGCGCGCTTCGAACATTTGTGGAGTTGGGTATACCGTTTTGAAGCCTACACACCAGCACTGAAACGCAAACTCGGCTATTACGCTATGCCAATGCTCTGGCGAGACCGCGTGATTGGCTGGGGCAACCTCTCAGTGAAGAACGGCGAGCTCAAATCGGAGTTCGGGTATGTGAAATCTCAACCGCGCGACCGTGACTTCAAACACGAACTCCAGGCGGAGCTGAATCGCATGCGAGCATTTCTCGGCCTCGAATCCTGAGCGCGCGGCTACTCAAGCAACATAAATTCGCAGGTTGGGAAGGGTGGTTTACCCCCGCTCAAGGTTCGCAGCCATGAGGTCAGTACCGAAGCGCGGTAGCGTCGGGTCAACGGTGTGCGACAGACAACGGTGAGAGTGACGAAGCGTTGAC
>JAMQPI010000003.1 GCA_023717565.1 Pyrinomonadaceae bacterium
GACTAAGGGCAGGAAGATGGACAGTAGAATTGTGCCGAAGGCAATCACATCCTCAGCGAGGCTGACTACAATATTGGAGACCGGCTCAGGGCTCAGGTTGATCGCCGCGCGCGCAGTCGCTTTTGTTCCATGAGCGCTGAGGGCCAGGCCACCGCCAAGCAACAATGCAACAACCTGGACGCTGCGGTCGAAGTCGCCGAAGGCCGTAGCCGCCAGCACCGCGCCTGCGGGAATTCTAATGAACGTGTGAACCACGTCCCAGGTGCTGTCGAGGTAAGGAATCTTGTCGGCGAAGAACTCGATGAGATAGAGCCCGGAAGCAATGCCGATGATCCACCAACTCGTAAGGACGTCGAGTTCTCCGGGCAAGCCCAAATTGGCGAAGCGGCCCAACAAGCCAAGCGTAGCTACTGCCGCGTAGAGATTGATCCCCGATACCCACCCCGCACCCATTGCAACCGCCAGCGTGCCAAGCAAGTTCATCTAAATACCTCCGGTCCCAGTACGATCCCAGTTATCAGGATGTTCAAGCTGGAACCGCATAGGCGTCTGGCCCGCAAGGATCGGTTTGGTGGACTGAACGATTTGCCGATTCCCGCAAACTGCGGAAGTGGATACTGAGTTGAGTTTGGGGTTCGCCTCACACAGACTGAAGTCTGTGCTACGTCTGTCAACTACCTGACACCCAGGAGTTCGACGTCAAAGAGCAGAATAGAGTTTGGCGGAATTTTTCCCGAACCTCTGGCCCCGTAGCCAAGTGCAGGCGGAACGATGAGCTTGCGTTTGCCGCCAACCTTCATCGAAGCCAAACCCTCATCCCAGCCTTTGATGACCTCCCCTTGTCCGATCTGAAACTCATACGGTTGGCCCCGATCGACTGAACTATCAAACTTTGTTCCGTTTTCGAGCGTGCCGGTGTAGTGCACGCTGACCGTTTGTCCCGTTTTCGGCGTTGCTCCGGCACCTTCAACGATGTCGACATACTTGAGCCCCGAGGCGGTTGCAATCTCAGCCCCCGCTGCAGGCCCACGATGCGACAGCCAATATGCGCCTGCCGAGACGGCGAGGCCAACGATTATCAAAACCGCGATCACTCGCACGGTTTGATTGCTCTTTCCGGAAGAACTCGGTCTGGCTGCCGAGTATGTGCCCTTCGGTCGTTTCTTGGCCTTAGACTTTCGATGTCGGCTCTGCGGCAAAGTCCCTATCTCCCTGCAAGTGTGATTTGATACCGGAGTCTTATATCCTGTTTTGTGAGTTGGTTCAATCGGGCGGCACTCACAGCAAAACCGTCTGTTCCAGGAACGGCGCCCCGTCCTATTGAATGAAGATTCCCTTCGGGGCACGGTATTTCTTGTCCCAATCTACATACGGCACATCGGTCGCGCCAATGACATACTGCACGACCTTCCACTTGCCGTTGACCTGGTGGAGCAACGCGACGATGCCATCATCAAACGCTCCTGAATCCACCGCATCCTCATACAGAGTGCCTGTGTAGTCAATCGCGCTTCCGTCTGGTTTTTGTGGCCGACCGTTCAAGAACGCCCAATTGGTCTGGACCTTCAAGTGGTCGATCTTGAAAATCACTGGCTGCTTGAGTTGCTTCTCGATCGGGGAGCGCAAGGCGTCAACAATTGCCTTTCGCTCAGCGGAGCCTTTCTCCGGAACGTGGGGTACGGCCGCAGTTTCTGTTTTCAGAGTGCCGCCGCCCTGTGCGACAACTGAAGCAGCGCACAACATCAGCGCCAAAAGAAGCTTTATGTAAGTCATCGAGTCATGTCTCCTATGTTGTGGGAGGGCAGACTACCATTCGCTTCACTAAGCGCACAAGGCGGCGGCCTACGGTAATTTACAGATCAGGAAGGCGAGCCCGAAGCATTTTCCATTTTCCATTTTCCATTTCTCATTTCCCTGATCCTATTTCGTGTCGGTTCGTGTGATTTCGTGGATCGTTTCCTGGGCTGGCAAATCAGAACGGATCAAGTTAGTGTTTGCAGCTTTGAAGATTGCACGTTATCTTTCCGTCGCTAACGACACACCATCGACCCATGCCCATTGCCGCAGTCATCCCAACTCCGCACGCCCCCGTTGAACTGCGCGAGGTTCCGTCTCCGGAGCTCGAACCGAATTCAGCCTTGCTCGATGTCGAACTCTCCGAAGTCTGCGGTACAGATGTGTATTTACAACAAGGAAGACTGCGCGGAGTTCCCTATCCACTGATTCCCGGCCATGTCTCAGTCGGACGCCTAAGCAAAATCAAAGGGGAGTTGCGTGATGTGGAGGGTCGACTTTTTAACGAGGGCGATCGCGTGACCTTTCTCGACGTACATCGCACCTGCAACGCCTGCTGGTATTGCCTGGTCGCCAAAGCCACGACACGCTGCCCGCACCGGAAAGTTTATGGGATTACCTACGGACTTGATGACGGGCTTTGCGGTGGTTGGGCAGAGCAGATATACATCAAACCCGGTACGCACTGCATTCGTGTAGACGCGGAGCCGGAGACTTTTATGGCCGGGGGCTGCGCACTCCCGACTGCGCTGCATGCCGTTGAGCGAGCAGAAGTGAAACTGGGAGATACGGTACTGGTCCTAGGCTCGGGTCCGGTCGGACTAAGTACGATTATCATGGCCTTGATGGGTGGCGCCTTGCGCGTTCTGTGCATCGGCGCCCCCGAGCATCGTCTAAACGCAGCTCTGGGAGTCGGAGCCGCTGAGGTGCTCAACGTCGAAACTCATGACGAAGAGCAAAGACTCGAGTGGGTCCGAGCGCAAACCAGCGGGCGCGGCGCTGACGTGACGATTGAAGCTACCGGGTCACCGGTGGCCGTAGTCCAGGCAATGCGCTTTACCCGCGAAGCAGGCCGGGTGGTGATTGTCGGTCAGTACACCGATCATGGTGGATTGCCAGCGGAAGCTGCCTTTAACCCGCATCTGGATCTTAACCAGAAGCACCTCGATGTGCGCGGCTGCTGGGGTTCGGATTTCTCGCACTTTTACCGGGGCGTTCAAATCATCTCTGACAACGCGCGGGCGGAGCCGTGGGCGCGAATGAAACTCACTCGTTACGATCTCGTGAATGCCAACGACGCGCTGGCTGACGTTTCATCAGGTCGGGTGCTAAAGGCGTTGATCGATCCGCAGGTCTATTGATATGAGTTGGATTGGTTCAGTAAACCGCTCTAAGGTACGAAGAAGAACGTTGCCTCAGAAACACCTGGTGCTCGCTGCTGCCTTGCTTAGCCTGTTTGGCACCTTGGTGCCGACGGTCAGAGCACAGCAGTCCCGGGATCTTAACGAAGAATTTCGCTTACATAAATCATTCCACTCGAAGTTTCGTCCTAAGGACCGTGACATTATTGTCTGGCTTCCGCCTGGCTACGACTCCACACCAAATAAGCGTTATCCTGTGCTTTACATGCATGACGGGTATAACGTGTTTGCCCGATGGCGCATTGATGAGACTGCCAAAGCTCTGATCAGTAATGGCCAGATAGAACCGCTGATTATTGTCTTCGTTCCTAGTGGAGGTACGCACCCGGACCGCTTCGATGAATATACTCCGACCCGTTCGGCTAATTTCCCAAATGGCGGCCAGGCCGACAGCTACGGCCGGCTACTAGTCGAGGAACTGAAGCCTTTTATCGATTCGGAATACCGGACACTAGTCGACAGTTCCAACACCGGCATTGGGGGTGTATCGCTCGGAGCATTAGTATCCCTCTATTTCGGGTTCAAGTATCCGACGGTCTTCGGTAAACTAGCTGTCATGTCTCCATCATTGTGGTGGGATAACTGGGCGCTTTTACGCGAGGCAAAGGCGCTCAAGGCGAAACTCTCTACCCGAATCTGGCTTGATATAGGAGCCGGTGAAGGGTCTCAGATGATCAGTGACGCCAAAGCGCTGCGCGACTCACTCACCAAGAAAGGTTGGATCCTAAAGTCCGACTTGATTTACTTTGAGGCAGAGGGTGGAACGCACAATGAAGCGTCGTTCGCTAAGCGAGCCGGGCCGATGCTTACGTTTCTTTTTGGCCGGCCGGAAGGAGTGAAATGAGTAGCAGAGTGCAAGAGAAATCAATCCGCGAACAGGTTTCCAAACAGGAATGGCAGGCTCGGTTAGACCTGGCGGCGGCTTATCGTCTGGTCGCGCTTTACGGTTGGGACGACCTTATCTTCACACACATTTCGGCGCGGGTACCCGGACCTAAGCACCATTTTTTGATCAATCCCTACGGAATGATGTTTGAGGAGATTAACGCGTCGAGTCTGGTAAGAGTGGATTTGGACGGCAACATCGTGAGCGAGACTCCCTACGTCATCAACCCCGCCGGCTTTACGATCCACAGCGCTGTTCATGCTGCCCGAGAGGACGCACTCTGCGTGATGCACCTGCACACCGACTACGGTATCGCCGTCTCTGCGCAGGAGAAGGGTCTGTTGCCGATTTCTCAACAGTCTCTCTTCCCTCTCGCTTCGATTGCTTATCATGACTACGAAGGCCTGGCCCTCAACGATGCCGAGAAGCCTCGCCTGGTAAATAATCTCGGCACCAAGAACAATCTGATACTGAGAAACCACGGACTGCTTACCGTCGGCAAGAGTGTCGCCGAAGCGTTTCTCTCAATGTATATTCTCGAGCGTGCGTGTCGAATTCAAATTCTCGCGCAGTCGGGCGGTGCGGAACTGGTTGCGGTGCCGGACAAAGTTCTCCGCGGTGTGGCGGCCCAGATGAGTGCGGTCACGGTAGGACAAGGAGCTGCGCTTACCTGGCCAGGGTTGCTCCGAAAACTCGACCGAATCGATCCCTCTTATCAAGAGTAATAGGGACTAATAGGGACGCCCCCCTTGATCGCCCCACGTTCTAAGTACACAGAGCCCTAGAGATCGAGCGTTACGCTTCGAAAGTCTGCCAACGATCTGGGGCACCCACGGCGGGCCGCCCCGACAAAGGAATCGTGATGAAGGAAACCAGGTCAGGATTCGCCGTTAAGATCCATTTTCAAAACAAGGACAAGGTTGTTCGTGAGATCTACGATTGTTTGCTGAGCAAGGTCGAACAATGTGGGCCGGTGATTGAAGATCCAAAAAAGACTTCGATTCACCTGGTCAACCGCACCGCCTTTGCTGGCGTCGCCACTCGTAAGACGGCGATCAACTTAACCATCAAAGGAGACCACCAGCTCTCCAGCGCTCGGATTAGTAAGACCGAGCAGGTGTCCGCAAAACGGTTCCATCATGAAGTCAAACTAACTTCACCGACAGAGGTCGATGCTGAACTGGTCGGATGGCTCAAGGCTGCTTATGCCCTGAGCGCTTGACCAGGTTTGGGGTTGGTTAATATTCGGGTCGCCCTGTAAGCCAACTCATCCCAAGCCCCGGCCATTTAGTCACAAACTTCTTCGCTTCATTTGGCTTTCGTAATAATAGGCATGCTGCAATAATCTCCATACGCATCAACTTCGCCGCGGGTGGTGTGTTGCGCTTTCCAACCCTCAACCTTAGGAGTTAAGACCATGACAACTCATTCCGCGTTTGCTTTCCTGGATGCCCGACTTCGGAGCCATTCCGGCAGATCGGCCTTCGCTCGCTTTGCCGCATTTCCGGGAGTGTTCGTTTCCCTACTGCTCATCTCCGGCGCGGTTTTCGCCCAGGCACCGGCAATTCCAGGCGTCACAACTCTGAAGTTGAAATCAGAGGTGCTCGGTGAAGAGAGAACAATCCTGGTGCGCACTCCGGCTGGTTACGAAACAGGCAACCAGCGCTACCCAGTGCTCTATATGACCGACGGCGACGCACATATTGGCCACACCGCCGCCACGATCCAGTTTCTGTCGCAAAATGGACGGATGTCGGAGTTGATCGTGGTCGGCATCACGAATACGGACCGCACCCGAGATCTAAGTCCCACCCACGTCAAGACCACCAATCCTGACGGAAAACTTCAATTTCCAACCAGCGGCGGTAGCGACAAGTTTCTTAAGTTCATCGAAACTGAGTTGATCCCTGACATTGAAAAACGTTACCGCGTTGCGCCTTATCGCATCCTGGCCGGACATTCGCTGGGCGGCCTGTTCGCGGTGCACGCCATGCTTGCACGCCCCGAGTTATTCAACTCCTATATCGCCGTGAGTCCGGCCTTGCAGTGGGACAATCAAGCAGAAGTGAAGCGTGCCGAGGACTTCTTCAAAACGCGGAAGGAGTTGGACCGGACCCTCTACTTCTCTCTTGGAAACGAACCCGGACCGATTGAGGATGCCTTTCACCAGTTCAAGCAGGTGATCGCCAAGAACCAGGCCAAGGGTTTTGAATGGGAAGCGCAAGAGATGGCGGACGAAGATCACGGATCGGTGGTTTTGCGTAGCCACTATTTTGGCTTGCGCAAGGTTTACGACGGTTGGCAGTTACCGCGAAATCCAGACACCGGGGCAGTGACCGGGGATCTAAAAGGCGTCGAGGAGCACTACAAAAAGATTTCAGCGAAGTTTGGTTTCGAGATTCCGGTGCCGGAAGGTCTCATGAATCAGGTTGGTTATCAACTCCTCTTTGGCGATAAGCCCGAGGAAGCGATCGTGGCTTTTAAGACCAACGTCGAGCGTTATCCGGGTTCGGCTAACGTCTATGACAGCCTGGCGGAAGCTTATGAGAGAAGTGGTCATCTTGATTTGGCGGCGCCACTCTATGAAAAAGCAAGCACGTTGGGCCAGCAGAACAAAGATCCTAACCTGGCTATCTACCAAACGAATTTCGAACGAGTCAGCGCGAAACTGAAACTGGCTGGCGCGGAAAAGAAGCCGTAAGGAAGGACAGGGGGACAAGGGGGAAAGGGGGAATAGGGTAAATGGGGAAGAGCGACGAGGAATTACGCTCTTACCCTTTCCCCTTTCCCCTCTTTCCCTTTTTCCCTTTCTTCTCCGGTCTATCGGTGAGCAATGGCAACGGATTGATTGCTCCCGTCGAAGTGTAAACACCAAAGTGAAGATGTGGGGGTGTGCCCTGGGCGTTCCCGGTGGTTCCGACGTATCCCAACACGGTTTGCGGCGTGACGTAATCTCCTTCAGAAATCCCGGGCGCATAAGAATCGAAATGGGCATAGTAATAAACCCGCCCGCCGGCGCCTACCACCGAAACAGTCTGACCTCCCAGTCCGTTCTGTCCAATGTTGTAAATGTATCCTCGGGTAGCTGAATAGGTCGGCGTCCCGCGGGGCGCAAAAATGTCCTGGCCTTCATGAAGGCGATTCACACCGCGAGGCGCGTGCCAGGTGTTGGCTATCTGTTTTTTCGGCACCTGCAGAGGCATCACAATCTTCCGAGGTGGATCCTGCGCATAGAGCTGCGCCACTCTAACGTACAGCACGAGTTTGTTTGCGATCCTCTCGACGCCTACGACGGAAACCGCCATGGTTAACACCGCAAGTAGAGCGACCAGAACGATTGTTTTCGACCTTCTCATTCTCAGTCTTTGCAACGGCTTGAGATACTCACGTTGCTCATTCATGATTTGTTGAACCTCGGCCTGAGAGAACTAACGAAATCCGGTATGCTGCGGTTCCTTTCAAAAAACGCAACCGAGCGTCATGAAGTCAGTACCGTAGCGCGTTAGCGTCGGGTCAGCCATTCCTGACACACAACGTGGTGGTGCGAGCTGACCCGACGCTACCGCGCTACGTTACTGACTTCATGACACTCAGTTGAGTGTTGGCGATCATGAATGCAACGGGAGATGCTTGATCATGCCACCCTCGGCATCGGACAAAGCGTGCACAACAATGAATGCGGCTTCATCCAGGTCTCTGGCAACCCTCTTAATCCTGCCAATCTCCAGTCGAGTCACCACACAAAAAAGAATGTCCTGTTCAGCATTACTAAGCCCGCCTCTACCCTTGTAGATAGTCACGCCACGGCGGAGATATCGGACAATCTCCTGTCTGATCTCCTCGCTCCTGTCAGAGATGATAATCACGGCCGTATATTCCTCAATGCCATGTATCAGGAAATCAACAGTCTTCGAGGCCGCAAAGTAGGTGAGCATCGAATAGAGCGCCGGTTCAATACCAAGGAAAAAAGCCGCAGCGGAAAAGATGAGAACATTGAGTAGGAGGATCACGTCCCCAACTCTTAAGAAACTAGTGCTCTTGCTTATCAGCAGCGCCGTGACTTCGGTGCCATCTAAGACCGCGCCTCCCCGTATGGCGAGACCTATCCCAGCCCCAATAAAGAAGCCGCCGAACACGGCAGTTAGGAGTTTGTCCGGAGTGACATCCGGGTATTTTACGAAGGCGAGACAGAGTGATAACCCGCAAATCGCCAAAGCGCTCTTGATTGCAAAACTTCTACCGATCTGGCGATATCCGAGAGCGATGAAAGGAAGATTGATCACCAGGATCAGAATTGCCAACGGGATTCCCAGCACATTCGAAAGCAGCATCGATACGCCAGTCACCCCTCCATCAATGAAGCGACTAGACATTAGGAAGCCCTTCAACCCAAGCCCTGCGGAAAGAATTCCCAGCACTATCAGAGTCGCCTGCAGCAAATATCGGAGGAAGGTTTTCATCTCGTGAATCGTAAATCGTGAAGCGTAAATTGTAAATCTTGGGTTTGTCAGTGGTCAG
Source organism: Pyrinomonadaceae bacterium (assembly GCA_023717565.1). GTDB lineage: Bacteria > Acidobacteriota > Blastocatellia > Pyrinomonadales > Pyrinomonadaceae > PSRF01. The sequence continues at coordinate 8,620 of JAMQPI010000003.1, forward strand.
TTGTCAGTGGTTCGCCTTTAACCTTTGGCCTTTGGTCTTTGGCCCTTACGGCCCTGGATCGTAAGATACTTGCTGGCAATCCCGCGATTAGGAATACCTAACCAACCTCTAGCTGGATCGACCATTGAGGTGACTAATTGACTATCAGAACTTCGACCCTCCGATTGCTGCTGGCTGGCCTTTCATTGCTCGCGCTTTTTGCGGCCGTAGCTGGGGATCCACCAACCCAACAACCTATGGCGGCGGAGAGCAAACCGCCACGTCTTAATTGGTACAAGGGAAATACTCACACCCACACGCTGAACAGCGACGGAGACTCCACTCCAGACGAAGTCGTGCGTTGGTATCGGGAGAATGGTTACAACTTTCTGGTACTGACCGATCACAACTTTGTTACCAGCGTCGACGGTCTCAATGCGCTACACGCGGCCGATGAGAAGTTTATTGTCATCAAAGGCGAAGAAGTTACTGACAAGTTCGGCAGCAAGCCCATTCATGTCAATGGACTCAATGTTGAGCGGAAGGTTGAACCTCAAGGGGGGAACAGCGTAGTGGAAGTCTTGCAGCGTAACGTCGATGCCGTGCGCGCTGTCTCGGGGGTGCCTCATATTAATCATCCGAACTACGAATGGGCGATCACCGCGGACGAACTAAAACAGGTCCAGAACAACAAACTCTTTGAGATCTACAACGGTCACCATCGGGCGAATAACCTCGGAGGCGGCGGCGCACCGGGACTGGAAGAAGTGTGGGACGTGATTCTCTCGAATGGCAAATTGCTGTATGGCATTGCTGTCGATGACGCGCACACATTCAAGCAGCCATGGAATAAGAACAGTGCGCGGCCTGGTCGAGGGTGGGTGGTGGTAAGAACGGATCGACTCTCAACGACTGCTATTCTGGACGCGCTGGAGCGCGGAGACTTCTACGCTTCCACGGGAGTTGAGTTGGCAGATTACCAGACTACTGAAAAGGATATAACCATCACCATTAAGCCGGAGAGGTCGACGAAGTATCGAGTGCTCTTCATTGGACAGAGCGGCCGCGTTCTCAAGGAAGCGATCACGAACCCGGCGGTTTATCAGTTTCTCGGTAACGAAATGTACGTGCGCGCCAAGATCATTGATTCGAATGGAGACGCTGCCTGGACTCAACCGGTTTGGTTGAAGCGTGATAAATGAGACCCCTTACTCGTAGCGCAATGCCTCAATTGGATCCAACGCCGCTGCCTTGCGTGCCGGGTAGTAGCCAAAAAACACTCCCACTGCCACCGAGAAGATTACGGACCCAACAATCGCCAACGTAGAAATCAGCGTGGGCCAGCCCAGCAGTTTGGGTATCGCCAGCGAGAGTATGATCCCCAATACGATACCAAAGAAACCTCCAGTTAGACTGAGCACAATCGACTCGATCAGAAATTGGCTGCGCACGGCGGATGAGCGCGCTCCAATAGCCATCCGAATGCCGATCTCCCGCGTTCGCTCAGTCACAGAGACGAGCATGATGTTCATGATTCCGATGCCACCAACTAGCAGCGAGACGCCGGCAATGCAAGCCAGCAGAAGCGTCATGGTGTTGTTGGTTTCATTGGCGGCCTCGGCAATGTCCGTCATATTGCGCACGGTGAAATCGTTTGGTTCATTCGCCGTAAGTTTATGACGTTGGCGCAAGAGCTCCGTGATCTGCTGTTGCGCTGTATATGTAGCATCCTGTGACACCGCCGAGACAGAGGCCCCCTGCAAACGCGGGCTCCCCAGGATTTTCTTTTGCACAGTCGTGTAAGGCGAGAAAGCCACGTCATCCTGGTCGCGCCCCTGTTGGTCCTGACCCTTCCGCGTCATCACTCCGATGACTCTGAACGGTAAATTTGCTACTCGCAACGTCTGTCCAACCGGATCCATCCCGGGGAAGAGACTGTCCGCGATCGTTTGCCCAATTACAATCACGCGACCTGCCGTGCGCACATCACCCTCGCCAAAGAATTCTCCATTCTGGACCGTCCACTTTCGCACCGCAGGATACTCTTCGCTCACACCCTGAATCTGCGTATTCCAATTCATGTTGCCGGACACCAGTTGGGACCTGGCGTTTACCGTCGGTGTAAGCATGGCCACGCTGGGCACCTCGCGGCGAATCGCTTCGAGGTCTTCAACGGTTAGAGTGTTTGTGCCACTGTCGCCGGTACCACTACGAACCCCACCCACGTTTTGGGCGCCCGCACTCACGAAGAGCAGGTTGGTGCCGATACTTTCGATCTGCGCCTGCACGGAAGCCTGAGCTCCCTGCCCAATGCTGACCATCGCAATAACGGCGGAGACGCCGATGATGATGCCCAACATGGTCAACGCTGCGCGCATTTTGTTGCGCACTAAAGCTCGAAACGCGACCCGGATGATCATTAGCAGGTTCATTTTTCTTTACTCTTCGTCATCTTCGTCATCAATCACGGCCGGCATGTTGCGCAACTCTTCGGCGGCATTACGTTGTTCTTCAATCTGATAGTCCTTCTTGATCTTCCCGTCTTTGAAAACCACGACCCGTTGCGCGTACTGCGCAATGTCCGATTCGTGAGTCACCAGCACCAGCGTGATGCCTCGTTCGCGATTGAGTCGCTGGAAAATCTCCATTACTTCCACAGACGTGCGTGAGTCGAGGTTGCCGGTAGGCTCGTCCGCCAGAATCAGCGCCGGGTTGTTGACCAGGGAACGCGCCACCGCGACCCGCTGCTGTTGTCCTCCGGACAGTTGATTCGGATGATTCTGTTCGCGACCGGCCAGTCCAACCGCCGCCAGTGCTTCCAACGCTCGCTGGTGACGCTCCGACGTTTCTAATCCAGCGTAAAGCATCGGCAATTCGACGTTTTCCAAAGCTGACGTTCGCGCCAGGAGATTGAACCCCTGAAACACGAACCCGATTTTTTGGCAACGAGTATCTGCGCGCTCGTCTTTAGACATTTCGGAAACATCCTGACCATCAAGGATGTAGCTGCCACGCGTGGGCCGATCGAGGCAACCGATGATATTCATGGTCGTTGATTTCCCTGAACCGGACGCGCCCATGATCGCCACGAATTCACCTTTGCGGATCGTCAGCGAAACTCCGCGTAATGCGTGAACGTTGACGTCGCCCATCGTGTAAGTCTTATGAATATGGTCTAACTCTATGACCGGAGGAGCTTCCGGCTGTG
>JAMQPI010000005.1 GCA_023717565.1 Pyrinomonadaceae bacterium
CCCTGTTGGGAACGGCGACGAAGGGTCTCGTGGACCCTTCATGCGGAAGCGAGTATCTACGAAGAGCCCGGTGCGGGAAAACTGCACGCCGGGATCTGCGCGGGGGCTGTCAGGCGACTGACAGTCCTACCGCGATCGGCACGTCTCCTGTTGCCTATCTGTAGATACCGGACTTAGTATGATGCGAGCCAAGGTTTTCGTTGACCGATGTCGCACACTCTTCAAATATCTCTCACGCCTGATCTTTACCGCCCCGTAGTATTTCCGGATCGCTGTGTCTGTTGTGGAGCAACCAGAGAAGCGGAATCGACGCTGGCTCTCAACCGATTTGTGATGCGAGGCAAGCGGCAGGAAGCGGTGACCCTGAAATACCAGATTCCTCATTGCCGGCGTTGCGCGCGCAGTACCAAGACAGTGTTCTTAGCCGGGTGCATACCGTTTGTTCTGGGATTCCTGGTAGTAGGACTCGCTGTTTTTCTGATCGTGACATATGGCGCGAGTATCCGGGGCCTGGATTCATACGGTCAACCCAACAACAGCAACTCCGTTGTCCTCGGGGCGGCCGCGGGTCTGTTCGCGGGGATCGTGGGTGGTTTTCTGTTTGAGGTGATGGCCCGCATCATCTTGCTGCCGGTGATGGGCAGGGGTTTGCTCGCCGCGCCCCTGCTGGCTCTGCAATTACTCGACGACTCTGACTACGTTGCGGGGTTAAGAGGTAAGCTCGAATCGGATGCCTCAAGCGTTCATTTCAGCTTCGCGAATGATGACGTCGCTAGAGAATTCCGCTCGCTGAACGGGGCGGAGAATTGAGAGTCACTGAAGCGTCACTAAATTGCAGTCAGGAACCCGCACGTGTAAGGAGGTCAGCACCGTCACGCAGTAGCGTCGGGTCAACGATCAGCGACACACAACGATGAGTGCTAACAAATCGTTGACCCGACCACCGCGTTTCGGTACTGACCTCATTTCCACCAAAACTCAAAACCGAATCCCAACGCCTGCGCTGAATTGAAAATTGTGCTTGGTCTCCCCTGGGAAAGTAATTGGAAATGGCAGCACCGTGCCGGTAAAGGGGTCCAAGTTCAAGCCATTGAACGAACGTTGAGGGTAACGGATCATGGTGTCGCCGGCATCGAAACGCGTGAAGACCCGACGTGAGTGGTATAACTCGACCACAGCGCCAAGATCGAACGCAAAATTGGTTGCGCGCGAGCGGTTAACGATGAAAAAAGGAAACACTCCTGGAGGTGAAGGCTGTAGGATGATGTTGAAATCGCCTCCGCTGAAACTGGCAAAACCAGGTCGGGCCTTGCCGAAGATACCAAACTTGCGAAAACGCTTTCCGGCCTTAACGCCAAAGAAGCCCTGAGCTAGCGTCCCAACGTTTTCTGCGCGGCACGAGTAGCAGTTATTTGGAAAGAAATTGCCTTCAGCCTCTATCGCCACATTCTGGTTGAAATTAAAGGTAACTCTTCCGCCAAAACCTGCCTCGGATCTTCCGCCGAAGTCCGGTATGGTTATTGAAGTGAAATGTCCGCCCAATTCGACTTTGGTGGGTTCGGACTGGGCCGAAACCCTCATGCTTGCAAGAGTCAGAGCTATCGCCGTCGATGCCAAAATGAGTGTCTTCCTCATGTCATCTCCTTACTGAGCTTTAATTGTCGAAAGGGGAGCTTCTAGGTTTTTGTGAGGATTATTTCCTCGGGAGTAGGGCGTCGATGCTTTTTGCCCCTCCGATAACCACACGGATCCTCTCAGTGGACTGGTTCCTTAGCGACCTGTGGCTTTCCAGAGTAGTCCGTTCGGAGTTCTTTGGAATTGGGATCGCCAGTACCCCGACTGGTTTCCGGATCAGGGTGCCGCGTTCGTTAGTTTTCCGTAAAGTACTGGCCTCAGCCGGCGCGAAGATATCTACAAAATCCTCATCATGAAGGACCCAAAGGTTCCAGAGCCCGCCGCTGCCAACAATCGGCTCCCGGGAAACCCATTCATAACTAACCCCCTTCCAGGTGAAGGAGATCTTGCGGTCCTCGATGACACCGACCTTCTGAAAGTCGTAACCGTCATAAGGAACCAGAGAAAATATGAAACGTCCGCGTCCCGGTAAATGGAACCAGACCATCGCTCCGTTGCAATTGCGCAGACCGCTGGTTACCAGCGGCTGCTTATCGACATAAAGCTGGTAGTTCCTGATCGCAAGTTCTACATTGTAAACACCAAAATCACGCGCAGGCCGTGACGGGCGGCCGGGAGAGAGCAGTGATCTTTCTGAGGCGACGGTCACGTAGTCAACTACCTTCACGCCGAGCGGTTCATTTATTAGAAGGTCGAGTGCAACGGTTTCGCCATCCGCGACCGTTTGCTGCTCGGTAGCGCGGGCCAGAGTTGGCAAACTGGAGTTCGTCGCAATCTGAAAAGCCGAGGGGTTGTCGGCACGAAGGGTCTGTTCATAGCTGAGATCCAGAGCCCGAGCAGAGACCGCAAACCGCTTCGGCGATTCGAATTCTGTGATTACCAGATCGTAGACGAATACAAAACGGCCTTGCTCGTCGACCAGCATTCGGTGCAGAGCATTTCCCTCACCGGTAACGACTCGTGAAACAAAAGGCGGCAGAATGCCGGACTGCTTGCGCGATGAGGAAGGCAAGTTTAGCGGACTGACCTCGATCTTGAAGGCCGCAAATCCTCCTTGCGGGAGCGATACCACCAGCTCATTTCCGTTCTGTTGGCTGACCTGTTGACTAAACGCCGTGGTCGGCAGCAGAAGGTTCAGCACGAGCAGACTTATCGCCAAAGCTCGCCTCATTTCTCGTGCTCCTTTACCACCCGAAGATTGGCACTTGCGGCCGGGCGAAAGTCTTTGAGTGTGCTATCGGACCACTCAACTTTTCTGGTGGCGTTTCGGGCAATATCCGCCTTTGAATCAGGTGGGGTTAAGAGGAGCTGTTTATCTTTTCCGGCTTCCCGAACCCGTCGGGAGCCAGGCCGTTTGGAATAAACGGTGCGAATAACCACCCGCTCTACCGGCACTTCAACGACCTTGATGTCAGTGAACGACGGCGCCGGAAGTAAGACAGTCGACTGAATCGGTGGTTGCTGGTTCCTACTCATCGCAAACAAGGTGGCGCCGACCAACGCAATCGCGACGCCGGCTGCCAGAGGCACAGGCACCGCAATTCTTTGAGAGTAAAGCTTCTTCCTTGCAGAGACCGCAGTTATTGCCGGTAGTTGGAATACCTGTCCACCTGACTGTGGGTTGCGCATCGGCGGTATCTCAAACTCAACCAGCGCCCTATTCGCAAAACGTAACTGTTCAAATTCGACGCGACAACGAGCGCACTCGTGCAGGTGGCCGGCGATGACTCCTTCGACCTGCGCATCGACCTCGTGGTCCAGATAAGCCGAGAGCAGACGGCCATAACGCCACCGGCAACTCAGTTTCGCGAATTGGTCAAATCCTTTTTGCAACATCGCTATATCTTTCCTTTCAAACTCTCCAGCTTGCGAGCGAGTAGCTTTCGCCCTCTACTCAGCCGGGATGCTACTGTTCCCGGCGAACACTCGAGTCGCTCCGCAATCTCTTCATAACTCAAGCCTTCGATCTCTTTCAGAAGTAACAAGAATCGGACCTCGGGCTTCAAACTCAATAGCGCCGATCTCAGCTCGTGCTGTATTTCCTTACGCAGCAGGGTTGCGTCTGCCTGTTCAACTACTCGCAGTTCGACTGGCGCCGGTGTTTGCCGATCGTCAGGGTTGGTGACTGTCTGGCGACGCCGGCGTTCGTAGCGGCAATGATTTAGGCACTGGTTTAGTGCGATGCGGTAGAACCAGGTGGCGAATTTTGCCTGACCCTGAAAAGTATTGAGTCTTTGGTAAACCCGAAGGAAGATCTCTTGCGTGAGATCCTCAGCCTGCTCGCGTTGGCCGGTCATCCCGAAAGCGAGCGCAAAGGTGCGAGTGCGATACCGCTGGTAGAGCAGGCCAAAAAGCCGCTCTCCGCTTTTGATTCGCGCCACGATGGACTCGTCTTGCAGTTCAGCGCCGGCTTCGAGATCGATCTCTGCCAATTCTGTCAGCACGTACATTTAGACACTTAGCCTACTGATGTTCTTCCAAAATGTTTTGTCTGAGAATATTCGGTTGTTCTCGCCGGTGAGACTCATCCCGACTTCGGGAGCTCAGGCGAGACGGGAACGAACCAGGCACCGAACCCGAGGACCATTACTATCACGGTAAGTAAGTAAAAGATTGCGGCGTATGAGCCAGTTCGGCTCACGCATTCCGCCAGGAGCAGCGGGCCAACCGCCGATGCGACGACGGTGAGTGCCTGGGCCGCGCCTTGGATTTTGCCCAGGTGCGCGCGGCCGAATTCGCGGCTCCAGAAGCTGAAGAAAATAACAATGACGAAACCGCCCGCTAGCCCCATAACGATGGCGTAAGCCGCAACATGTGCCTGAGTTCTGACGTGAGGCAGTGATAGGAGCGATCCCGCAAGAAGGCCCATGGCTAACGCTAACAGACGGTTCATCGACCACTTTGATGTCAGCCAGCCCCCGAGGAAGTTCCCAACCAGAGCGGTCAGAGCGACGATCACGAGGCTGCGGTGATAGGTGGAAGCGTCAAAGCCCCTTTCGGCCAGAATCGATTCATTAAAGAGTGCGATGCCAGAGGCGATCAGGCCGTACACAGCACTAGCCAGGCCGAAGACCCAGAATGACGGTGTTGACAATGCTTGCCAAAGCGTTTGACCAGTTGTCACTTCCACGATGCCGTCCGCGACGGGACGCTCGCCGTCAGGCGGCAGGCGGCACGCTTCCGGACTCCTCCGCACAAGGAGCCATCCGAGAGGTGCAAGCCCCACCAGCAGAGACAGACCGACTGCCGTCCAAGCCGTTCGCCAGCCGTATTTGATCACCATAGAGCCGACCAGCGGGAAGGCCACCATAAAGCCCACACTCAGCACAATCGTGTAGACGGCCATCGCCAGGCTGAGTCGGCGTACAAACCACTGGCCGACCATCGTAATGCTGATGACTGAAAGAGCACTCTGCCCCAGCCCGCGCGTAAGCGTAATCAGCAAGGTGATTGCGGCTACTCCCTTTACGCCGCTCATCGACGTTACGACAATACCCAGTGCTACGGTCACCACAGTGAGAACGGCCCTGCTGCCGAAGCGGTCGATTAATCGTCCGACACCCAGACAGAAGAGCGCACCGATGAGGGTCGCCCAGAGATTGATGCGAGCGAAGACCACGCGATCAATCTGGAGATCCAAGAGCAGCGATTCGGTGATGAGACCGAGACCCTGTGTCCGTCCCGGCAAGGTCCCAACCATCGCCAACGCGGCTACCGCAACGTTCACCCACCCGTAATAGAACGGGAGGGCTACGGGCCCGATCATCGGGCGGCGAATGCCGGCGTCTAACGAGTTCATGCGTTTAGTCCTCTGCGACTGCGGGAGGGTACTGAGCTGACCTCGGAGTCGCACTGTCTCTGGCCGCGAGCCACCACACGACGCATAGGCCCAGACACACGGAGAGTCCTGCCCAACGCACAAATCCGGTCTTGAAAACGACGGTGGAGTTGAAGATGATGAAAATCAAGAACCCATGCCATACCGCCACCATTGGCCAGGGCCGGCGGCGGTAGGCGTCGAGTCCACGCAGCCACCACCACGCGACATCCAAGACCCAGCAGATGAGCAGCGCGTAGTTTATGTAGAGGCCGCCGCCCCAGTTGAGGCCGACCACCTCGTCGGTTTGACGGGCTGTATCAAGGTAAGCTGAGGTGTGACTCCACCCGTGATAGACGTGGAATGCGCACGTCACGTGAGCAAGCAGGCCGACGCAGGCGACAGTCCAAGCCAGCCTCGCCACCCGATCCCATTGATGCCTTTTACCCGAGAGGGCAAAGGTCGCAGCCGCGGCGGTATAAGCCGCGATGGTAATCCAGATCGTGAGCCTGGTTAGGAATTCGCCGCTAATCATTGGTTCAACTCAGCTAGCTTCATCGTGAAAGCAGCTCACCCACAATGGAGGATGAGCTGCCGCCACAATACACCGACCGGAGGAACCAACGAAGTGTTGGACGTTAAGGTTTCGTCTTGATTAGTCCCTCTCGATCGGCACCCGCATCGTAAGCGCGCCCACCCATTGTCCATCGTTATGTGTCTGCGTGAAGAACTGGTCGGTAAAGTTCGTATGACAGAGCACACAATTCTGGTGGAACGTATTACTGAGTGGAGCCGAACGTCGATAGTACCAGCGATCGCCCACGCGCTCGACGGACGTGGTCTCCTGGCCCTGCAGCGCACGGACCATCGACCTGCGCTCGAACGAGTCGCTGGGAAGGTTGTTGAACCCACCCTGGAGCGGTGGGAAAATGCCGATCAACCTGATATCTCTGTTCGAGTTGTTGAATATCAGCGAGATCGCTTGTTTGCCCTCGGCTACGTTCTCCGGGGTGGTTTCGTTGAACTCCTGGATTAGCGCGGCGAAGAGTTCATTGTGCAAAAGCTGACCGGTCTTCTCGGCGGAAGCAATTTCCTCCTGGGACGGGAAATTGTCTGCGTATCCAAAGCCGGCAACCACCACGACAGCGAGCAGAGCGAAAAGCCCGATAACGCGTTTCATTTTCATGTAGCGCATAAACTAACTCCTCCTATTTTGAGTTTCCTCTGGTGAAGCGTGAGCGAAGCGAATTAGTTCCTCGCGCGATAGAAGTAATACTCTGCGGTGTAAGGCACCTCTGCAATTGCGCCGATTGATGTTCCGGGAGCCGTGGGTGCTAAACCGCCCTTGGTGTTAACCCGCTGGATGTAGGTCACCGAGCTGAAAATGCCTGGGCCATCAGTCGAGACCGTCTGTAGCAGCAACCAGGGGATTGCGGTCGCATCCGGCGTGCAGCCGAAAAGACGGGTGGCAACCACCTTGCTGCCACTGTTGCTCTCCCAAGTGGGTCCGAGGTAGTGCGTGCCGACTTTTCCATGATAGTTGGGATCGGAGAACAGCGTTGCTACAGGCTCCACAAACGCCCAGGTCGTGCCGTTCCATCTGTAGATCTGCGCGCCCACGGCGTACGCACGCGAGACCAGTCTGTTTCCTGCCGGTACCTCAAGGGTGTCGCAGAGAGGGGAAGGCAGGTCGGGCGAAGGGTTGTGGTCGAGCGCTCGCGCGGCCGGAATAGACGCGGGCGCGAGCGCGGCGACACTGAGCAGAACGGCAAGCGCGATGACGCGCGTAATTTTCATGTTGTGCATAAACTCACTCCTTTATTGAATCAGTAGTTTCGGGGTTTGTAAGAGTGAGATGAGAGTGGCAGCGTTGCGATGAGAGCAAGCTCTTCTCGCTGAAGTTACTATCGTTGCTAGAGACCCATCTGAGAACAAAGGGGACAACCAACGGACATCTACCATTTTCAACTCATCCAATCTCATCGAATCGGCATTCACAATTGACTGCCGAAAAGCCGGTCCTATAGTTGTTGTCACAATCGAGGCAGTTGCTAACCTGCAGCGCCTCGCTTGCTCAAAACTCCTCGTAGCCCATGGCCTCTAACTTCTATAAGACAGATTTGGAAAAGCATTTCATCGTTGTTTGGAGGCTCCTCACTCCGTAGGAGTGAAATGTTTATAGAACGGGACACAATAAACATCCTTCGCCGTTCGGAGGGGCGGAATGAGACTAGATGAGTACAGAGCAAGTTGAGTTCCGCCCCTCCGAACGGTGCCGACGCGGGGTTGGGCGTGCAGAGCTATAAATATTCAACCCCTACGGGGTGGACCTTCACTTCTTGGGTGCGCACTACGGTGAGCCCTCTAACGAACAAGCTAGCGATCAGACAATGAGTCTCAAGGCGGTCTCTACGTCATAACATCTTGGGCGACCGTAGCATCTTGGCGAACTGCTAATGACTGGGTGACAATGCTGTTGGTTTAAGTTGCGAGGCGATTTGACGGACAAGCAAACGAGGGAGCCGCGGGTTGAATATACGCACCGCATCGAAGCGCGACAGGCAGAAGCCGCGCGGCACATGCGGCGTTTTCGCCGGGTCGGGATCGTGCGGCTCTCGATACTGGCAGTATTACCGCTACTGGCCTGGTTTGTACTGAATGGTCTCTCCGCCTGGTGGCTGCTTCTGCCGGTAATTGGTTTCGCTGCGCTCGCTCCGACGCAATGGGGCATAACTGAAGCGCGGCGTCGCTGCGAGCGTGCGGCGGATCTTTATCAGCGAGGTCTGGCGCGACTCGATGATCAGTGGGCAGGGAAGGGAATGACGGGCGAGCGTTTTGTTACGGGCACGCACCCTTACGCGGAAGACCTCGACCTGTTCGGCCACGGTTCACTCTTCGAATTGCTCTCCATTGCACGCACCCGCGTTGGTGAAGAGACACTAGCCAAATGGCTGCTCGAACCAGCAGCGCCTGACGCCATACGCGCTCGTCAATCAGCCGTGGTTGAGCTTCGTCCGCGACTCGACCTGCGCGAGGATCTGGCGTTGCTCGGCGAAGGTATCCACACGGGTTCGGATGCGCGGGCACTTACGGAGTGGGCGGCCGCTTCGCCCTGGAACATCTCGGGCGCCACGCGTGTAACTGCAAAGGTATTGGCCCTGCTAGCGCTGATCACACTCGGTTTGTGGATTGGCGGCTTTGGTTGGCTTCCGTTTCTCGCGGCATTGCTCCTGGGACAGGTATTCGTCTTTAGTCTCCGAGCGCAGGTTAATCAAGTTATCAGTGGCGTCGCTGGCCCAGGGCGAGACTTGCGGTTGCTTACTGAGGTGTTGAGCCGGCTTGAGCGCGAGCGTTTCTCAAGTCCCCGCCTAACCGAATTGCGTGCTGCACTTGATGTCGCCGGCCTGAGTCCATCACAACAGATAGCGAGGCTTAATCGCCTGGTCGAGATGCTCGACTCCCGGCGCAACATCTTCTTCGCGCCTCTGGCCCAAGCCTTACTCTGGCCGCTGCAGTGCGCCATCGCCATTGAAGGCTGGCGGCAGAGCTCAGGCCCTGCAGTGGCTCGCTGGTTGGCCGCGGTGGGTGAACTTGAGGCGCTCGGCTCTCTCGCTGGTTATTCCTACGAGCATCCCCACGATCCCTTCCCCGAACTGGTAGACGGTGGTGGCTGCTTTGAGGCCGAAGGCCTGGGCCATCCATTGCTCCCTGAAGCGCGCAACGTACGCACGGAATTGCGACTGGCAGAAGAACCATCGGTGTTGATTGTCAGCGGCTCTAATATGTCAGGCAAGAGCACGTTGTTGCGCAGTGTGGGAACCAATACCGTGTTGGCTTTGGCTGGTGCGCCAGTGCGCGCCCGACGTCTCCGTCTTTCGCCGCTTCAGATAGGAGCTTCGATTCGTATTCAGGATTCGCTCCAGGCCGGGGCCTCTCGCTTCTATGCCGAAATCACGCGTTTGCGCCAGATCGTGGAGTTGACCAAGGGGACGCTGCCGGTACTCTTCTTGTTGGACGAAATTCTCCATGGGACCAACTCGCATGATCGACGCATAGGAGCTGACGGCGTAGTGCGCGGTCTGATGAAACGCGGCGCGATCGGACTCGTTACTACGCACGACCTGGCTCTGACACGTATTGCGGAAGAGTTGGCATCACGGGCTGCGAACGTCCATTTCGAGGATCATCTCGAAGGGGGACGAATGACCTTCGACTATCTATTGCGGCCCGGCGTGCTGCAAAGAAGCAATGCACTAGAGCTAATGCGATCCGTGGGACTTGACGTCTAGCACCGGTTGATGAGCCCTTCATTTGACTCACGGCACTACCTCAAAGTTGATCTTATTCGACTCAATCATTGGCCCGTCGCAACAGCCGAGGCGACGCTGAATCGTCAGTTCATATTTCCCGGGTGGCAACGCGTCATACCAGGCCTCCGCACCTGTTGACGTGCCACTGTCGACAAGGACAAACCAGTCAACCTTCTTTGGTTCGTTAGGCTTAAGCAGGATCATCTCAGGTAGGTTTTGCTCCTGGCAGACGTGATTGCGTTGGGCATTCAGCCGTTCATACGACTGCCAATTCATGAACGGCACCAGTTCACCATTTCTTGTCAGTTTCGGAAGGTCTTGATACAGGTCTGACGAGAGACAAACGTATTGCGGCGCCGTGGTGGTATTAGTCATGTTGATGGTCACCGGAATCTGATCGCCAACTTTGTAACGGTCCGTGGGCGGCTCTAAGAAACTGCCAACGGTTGCAATTGTCACCATGACGCCGCGCTCCTGTGACGTCGAACCTTTTTGACTCGCTTCTCCTGGCGATGGGGCTGGCGATTGTGCCGGATTGGTCCCGCGCCCATTTCCCACCGCAGCGGCCAAGGCGGTCACGAATGAGATCAGTATTAAAGTTGTCTTAGCCATCTAACTCCTCCCTGGAATTGAAGGAATGCGACTTTTGAACCGTGTTCTGGCCTGCGCCGAGGTAGCAGTGACAAGGCAGACCTCAAAACGAACGGCTTTGAGCACGATTCCGTTTTTGTAATTCGGCGATCCAACTCTTGAGAGTGCTCACCATTTCGCGTGTGCTTCGCTCGGCTGACTTCTCGGGTGCGGAAGTCTTCAAATCGTTAGGTTCCTCGTCGCGCTTACGCTTCACGATCTTTATTGATGCATTCATTTTCAAGTACCCCCCTGCTTTGGCGATCAGTTTTTTCTACTGACCCAAAATAGCTGGAAGGTGAGTCATCAGTCTTGCTATCAGTTGCTCTGAGTTGTCGCGTTTTGCCTAAGTTCCGGAATGCGTGCTAACGCTGTTCCGACCCATTTCCTTAGCTCTGTACAATGCCTGATCGGCTGCCCGGAATAGTTCTTCGCCAGCTGCCAGGAGATCGGCGTCCTTCCCGACGAGTCGACTCGCTGCGCCGACGCTGATCGTTAACGTACCAGACGGGAAGGTGCTAGTTGCCAGAACCGGTTGCTCGTTTGAAACGGAAAGGCGCAGGTCCTCAGCAATCTTCACAGCTTGTTCCATGTGACAATCTGGAATAGCGACGACGAATTCATCGCCGCCGTAACGGCACGCCACTGCGCGCCTTGGTAGATGCTGCGCTATGAGGTGTCCGACGGTCCGAACAGCATCGGCCCCGGCGAGGTGACCGTAGCAGTCGTTTAGAGACTTGAGACGATCAACATCGAGCACTAATACAGATAGAACGGATCCTTCCTTCTTCGCTTGACTCGCTAAGATCGCCAGATGAGATTCGAATGAGCGCAGGTTATGTAGCCCCGTCAGGTCGTCGGTGATCGAAAGCAAGCGCATCCGGCTTGCGTCGTCGGCCAGCTTTGCCGCCACTAACCCGACAGTGAAGAACAATACGACTTGCACTATATCCGGCTGCCGAAACTCGTGAATGTGCAGGAGCCTTGGGTTCGCCAGGTGGTACAGCAGCACGGAGGACAGCGAAGCCATCAATCCGCCCGGGAATCCGAACTCAATGGCTGCAAGAATAATCGGAAGATAGTAGAGATGCTGGAAGGGCACATCACCGGTTTCATGATCCAGCAGTGCGATCAGAACGAGCGCCGCCACGATCAGGGCAATATAGTGTACTTGCGACGATGACTCTGGCCTGCGATGAAGAATCGCTCTACTGGTAACTTGCATCTATCATCGTTAGATTGTCGCCCTAAAAGCGTTAGGGGTGGCGCCAGCCACTCTGCGAAATGAGGTTGTAAAGTGGCTTTGGCTGGAAAACCCCACTCGCAAGGCGATCTCCGATATCGGCAGCTCTGTTTCCTGCAATAGCTTTTTGGCGCGACCGATCCGTCGTTCGGCGATATAGTTCGTCGGACTCATTCCCATCGACTGCTTGAAAGCGCGCGAAAAGTGGAAGTAACTCATCCCGACCTCTTGCGCCACCGTTCGCAGAGACAGCCTTCCTTCCTCTCCTTCGGCCAAATGATGATCTACCAGACCAATGGCCTTGCGTAATTTGTGAGGCGCCATTCCGCCACGGCCAATGTGCACGTCTTTCAAAGAGCTGTAGCGTCTCGCCAGTTGCATGGCCAGGGCAATTGCCAGGGAATCGGCGTAAAGCCGGCCGACAACATTGGCCTCATTCAATTCATGTAAGAGAGACATCGCCACATGGCGGATGTGTTTATTCCTGAAGCCGATCTGCGGAGTAAGGTCCGTTTCCATGAAGGAGAGATCTGATTCCGCCACCGCCGAACGTACAAATAGTGGCCGGAGATACAACAGCAGGATGGTGCGGATGTGCGAACTTTGAGATCGGCAGGCCCATGCCGAGCCGGCAGGAATGATGGCCACTTCTCCGGCGCGTACTTCTCCTTCGAAATTACGCTTGCCGACTTGAGCGATCAGCTGTAGTGGTGTGCCCAGGTTCAGCACCAGGCAGTGGCTGTCTGAGGGCGGCATAACAACCTGGCTCAAGGTATGTCGCAGATGTAATAGGCGAATGTCCTGCCATCCAAAAGCATCACTGGAGGCTACGACGGATTCCGGATCGAGTGAGGTGTTACTGACGCGTGAAACTTTCTGTAGCGCAATGGAGCTATTTCCGTCCCGCGGCTCGAGCGGTTGATCAATAAATGGAACCGTCCAACCTGGAAAGTCCGCTGTACTTACCATTTGTAACATTTCGTCCCCATATTTTTAGAAGAGAGCCACTCTCCGGCGCGCCGCTTCACTGTAGTTCAGTAAAGCAGTCTTGATCCGGATCCTCAGTGTCATCTCCTCGAGTTTCTAAAGCGCACTTAATGGCGCTCAGTAGCGAATCTTCGCTGAACGGCTTCCTCAAAAAATCAATCGCTCCCGCCTCCAAGGCGCCGGATCGCGCCTCTCCATCATCATGTGCCGAGATGAATACGATAGGAATCCAGCACCGAGCAGTGTTAAGAAAGTTTTGCAGCTCGAGACCACTCATTCCCGGCATGCGCACGTCCGCAATCAAGCAAGCTGTGTCAATCAACCGGGCCGAGTTCAAGAAAGCTTCAGCTGAATTAAATACTTCAACTTTGAATCCCAGCGATGCCAACAGACTCTTGATTGCTTCACCAACTGATTCGTCATCGTCCACGACTGAAATCCGAGGAAGCTGGGACACCCCCGTCGCCCATCTCGCAAATCTGTTGTGCGGAACAGTGTTCATCTCGGAATGGAGCTTACGGCGGGTGAGGGGCGAAAACTACTATACGGAGGTGAATGGGTACTACACCTTGGTATAGGTTGCTTCCTACTTTGAGGCGGGAATTCCTAGTTTTTCAGCCATCCTCACCAAATCGGCAAGAGAGTCGGCCCGCATTTTTTGCATGACCTGATGACGATGCTGTTTGATTGTGATTTCACTGGTGCCCAATTGTAAGGCGATTTGTTTGTTTAGTAAGCCAGTGACTACCAAACCCAGGACTTCGCTTTCCCTCGGTGTCAGTGAGTCAAGACGGCTGCGCAGTTCGGTAGTCTCAGCTTGCTGCTCGCGTGCCAGACGATCGCGGTCGAGGGCCTGCTGAATCGCATCAAGTAGATCCTGATCGCGAAAGGGTTTGGTGAGAAACTCCACCGCCCCAGCTTTCATTGCCCGAACTGTCATGGGGATGTCGCCATGGCCAGTGATGAAAATAATCGGAGTTTGGATCTTCGTGTTTGACATTTCTCGCTGCAGGTCGAGGCCGCTCAAACCTGGCATTCTCACGTCCAGCACGAGGCAGCCGGGCACTTCGGAGCGCCGCTTTTCGAGAAACTCGCGCGCTGACGCGAATGTCTCAACCCGCAAGCCCACCGATCTGATGAGACTCTCAAGGGCCTCGCGAACCGACTTGTCGTCGTCTACAACGAATACTGTTGCTTCAGTTGCGTTCATGACACTCTACTGTCGGTCGCCGGCAGCGTGAACTGGAAAACTGCGCCGCAAGGGGAGTTTGCTGTGGCCCACAGGCGTCCGCCGTGAGTCTCTATTATGGAACGGCATATTGCCAGTCCCATGCCCATACCATCCGTCTTGGTTGTATAGAAGGCGTCGAAGAGTTGTTCGAGATTCGCGGATTGTATCCCGATACCTGAATCTCGCACGGCCACGAGCAGATCGTTCGAATCGTCCTTCGCAGCTTTGATCAGCAACTCTCGCGGTCCCTCCTCCAGCAGACTCATCGCTTCAACGCCGTTAATGATCAGATTCAGAATCACCTGTTGCAATTGGATTCTATCTCCGAGCACCAGGGGCAAGGCGTCCGAGAGTTGAGTTACCAGCGAAACGCGGTTTCTCTGCAGTTCATTCCCGGTCAGCGCAATCACTTCATGAATAACATCGTTGATGTCTACCAAATCCTTTCGCACAGGCGCCTTCTTAACGAGGGCGCGAATTCGTCCGATGATCGCGCTGGCTCGATTGCCATCGTTGATAATACGCTCAACTGCCTGGCGGACCTCCAACAGGTTGGGTGGTTGGATCGCCAGCCAACGCAAACCAGCATTCCCATTGGTGACAACTGCAGCGAGGGGCTGGTTGACCTCGTGGGCAATCGAAGCGGTCAGTTCTCCCATAGTTGTTACCCGGGTGACATGCATCAGTTCGGCCTGCGTTTTCTGCAAAGCGTCTTCGGCCTCCTTGCGCTCAGTGATGTCATTGTTGGTTTCCAGGATCGCTGTGGGCCGCCCTTGCTCGTCTCGCTGTAGGGACCATCGGCTCGCCACTCGAACCTTGCTTCCGTCGCGCCTCGTGTGCTCCAGTTCTCCTTCCCAACGCCCCGTGTTGAGCAATTCGTCATTTATCTTTTTCAACTGCTCCGGAAACATCGTCTGAGTGAGTTGATGAGTGACTTGCCCAATGGCCTCGGCCTGTTTCCAACCGTAGAGCTCTTCAGCGCCTCGATTCCAGTAACGGATTACGTCGTTCATGTCCCGGACGAAGACGGTGTCATGCGTGAGATCAAGCAGGCCGGCCTTTTCGCGAAGCGCCTCCTCGACTCGACTGCGCTCCGCGATCTCAGCCTGTAACTGCTGGTTGGTTTGTCGGAGGTCCGCGGTTCGTTCCTGAACTTTGATTTCCAACTCGTCACGCGCTTGCTGAAGCAGGTTTTGCGCGCGCTTCCTGGTCGCGCTCCACGAACTGACCAACAAAGCGGACACAAAGAAGACAAAAAGGTGGGGAACGTCGGCGAATCTCAGGCTGTGCTGTGGGTGCAGGAAGTAGGCAATGGCCATGGTCGCCAACAGGGCCGCTACCAGGCCTGGCCCGATTCCGCCAAACCAGGCGCTCAAGATGATGGCCAGAAAGAAGATAGGCGAGACAAGCGCATCAGGCCGCAACAAGTATGTAATGAACAGAGCTGCAGCCACGCTTGAAACGGCCAGGCCGTATCTCAAAATAAAGGATGATGCCGGTGGGGTCGAGATATCTGAATCCGACATTCTATTGCTCCCGTGGAATCTAGAATTATCAGCTTTTTAGTATAGAAGCGGCTTGGAGAGTCAACAAACGACTGGACCTATAGTAGCAAGTAGCAAGAAACGTCTGTTTTGAGCAAAAGCTAGCAAGACCAGACGCTCAAGACGGTCCAGGATCCGCGTGCAAGGAATGACGCCCAATTGACAGAGCTGCGGAGGGCACTATCAAAGGGCCCGTCAAACTTTGTTAAGGACGTCAAGAAAAGAACGGACATGGGGGAAGGGACTGCATGGGTTAGCACCCATCCGTTCCAATCAACCGGCCGCCTTCCGATCCTACTGAGCGATGGCATCCGCAAGTTTTGCAAAGCGGGAGGATGGCGGCCGGTTCTTGAATTATGTCTCCAGTTACCAGAACTCTCCCAGTCTTCTTCGACCCGGCGGGCCGCCGTTGGCCGCGAGTTCGGCGCGTGTGGTTGGCCCTGGCAGTTCTCATCGTATTGCTGGCCACTACTTTGGTTGCGAGTGTCTTGATAGACCCGGTCTTGCCACAGTTGAGCATCCGATCCGTTTCCACCTTACGGCAGGCCGTTAGCCAGAGACTCCAGGCAACCAGTCCGCCGAAAGATTCTAGAGAACTGAAAGCGGGTCGGGTAGAACCCTCCTTGAGACGCTCTCTGACAAGAACCCGTACGCTACATGAGCCGCTGACGGAGACCGCAGGGATCAGGCCCGATCTGAGCTCGCCTCAGTCTGTGACTAGTTCGACGAAACCATTGGCCCTTGGTTTTTATGTCAATTGGGACGACTCGAGCTACGAATCACTCAAACGAAATATCGCAAAGCTCGATTGGCTGATCCCCGAGTGGGGTCGCTTGCAGGATGGGAGCGATCCTCTGGTGCGTGACATTGATCCGCGGGTGATTGATCTCGTGGCTCATGAGCGTTCACAGATGCCAATCGTTCCATTGGTCCAGAACTATCGGGACGGACGATGGGAACCAGCGGTGCTCGAACGCGCGTTGATTAATGAAACATCAAGGGCGCGGTTGGTCGGCTCGCTGGTCCGCTTTGTAAGCGAGAACAAGTTCGCCGGAGTTTGCATAGACTTTGAAGAAGTACCCGAAACCTCTCAAGCAAACTTGCAACTGTTCATGCAGGGCCTTCATTCGTCGTTCAGTACTTTGGGCCTGGTGCTGGCGCAGGCAGTGCCCTTCGATGATCCCGGCTGGGACCTGCACGCCTATGCTGGATCCACTGACTATCTTCTGCTGATGGCGTACGACCAGCATTGGTCCACCAGCGCTGCGGGACCCATCGCCGGGCAGGATTGGTTTGAACGAAACCTCGCCTTACGCATGAGTGAACTCGAACCTGCTAAGACAATCATCTGCGTTGGTAGCTATGGTTACAACTGGAGACCAGGCAGTCAGGCGACTGAGGTCACTTTTCAGGAAGCGGTGCTCGTGGCGCGAGATTCAGAGGCCGCTATATCGTTCGACCACGCGACGCGTAATCCCTATTTCACCTATGAAGAGGAAGACGGTTCATCCCACACAGTATGGTTCCTCGATGCGGTTACGATCTACAACCAGATAATCGCCGCCGGAAAGTTCCACCCGGCTGGCTATGCACTATGGCGGCTGGGATCCGAAGACCCTTCGCTATGGGAGATCTTTGGTGCAGGCTTTGGCAGGGGATCAACGAACTTCTCGCCGGATCGTCTGCAGCAAATAAGGTTCGGTTACGATGTTGATTTCGAGGGCACCGGCGAGATATTGCAGGTCAGTGCTCAGCCCCAGGAAGGGTCAAGAAAACTCAAGACTGATTCGATCACCGGCCTGATCGATCAAGAAGACTACACCACCACGCCGTCGTCCTATGTCATACGCCGTTCCGGTGACCAGCCTGGTTTGGTTGCGCTCACTTTTGATGACGGCCCTGATCCACAGTGGACACCGCGAATCCTGGAAATTCTCCGGCGGGAAAATGTGCCCGCTACATTTTTCATTATTGGTGCGAACGGGCACGCGAATCCGGAAATCGTGCGGCGGATAGTTGATGAGGGACACGACATTGGCAACCACACTTACACGCATCCAAATCTCGGCGACGTGCCAGGACGCGTCACGGACTTTGAGCTCAATGCCACTCAGCGATTGATCGAGTCCGTTACCGGACGCGGCACGATCCTGTTTCGTCCGCCGTACTTCGGCGATGCTGAGCCGGCCACGCCTGATGAGGTTGA
>JAMQPI010000011.1 GCA_023717565.1 Pyrinomonadaceae bacterium
AGAGTCCCGCTCGCTGTAGTGAAGTCGGCGCGGTCCGAAGCCGTACCGCTGGTTGTCGTGTAGTTGATCGCCGAAACGCCCGACGTGTCGCCAATGCGTTGGGCGCTGACCACGACAGTCGTGCAGTCCTCGCTCCCGCTATAGTTGGTGCTTGCGAGGTGGATGACGCTGCCCGGTGTCGGCGTGGGCGTCGGAGTTGGCGTCGGAGTACTGCCGTTGTCTTGAATAGTCAACACGGCCGCGTTCGGTAATCCAATAAGCGCGCCGTCGGGGACTGGGTGAAGGGTGAGGCTTATGGTCTCGTTGAACTCAATGACATTGTCATGGGTAATGGGAACGAGAAGTGTCTTGCTCGTCTCGCCATTGGCGAAACTGATCGGTCCGCTGACGTTGGTGTAATCCTGTCCGGCCGTGGCGGTGCCGTCAGAGGTGGAAAACAAGACTGACGCTATTCCGTCGCTGCCGCCCACACGGTTGATGGTGACGCTGGCGGTGCCAGCGTTCTCGTTCACGGAGTAACTAGAGGCACTGAACTGCAACGTTCCGGGCGCGACCATCTGACGACACGGCGAGAACTCTGACGTTTCGTTGCCAACTCCGGCGACAAGTTTGACTGCGGTTGCGGTGAGGAAACTGCCAGGAGAAAGAGACTGCCCCTGGAAAGTAAAGCTGAGATTACCGTTGGCGTCGGTGGTGATTCCGTTTACTGAGCCGTATGGGGATCTCCCTTGGCCCCGGCCCGAAGGGCATTCGTCGGTGGAAAATAGCTGGATGGAGAACTGGGTGTTGGGCGTGCTGTTGAGCGTCCCGCGAACCGCAACGTTGGCACCAGACAGGACCGCTGAACTCAGAAGGGGAAAATTTTGCAAATGGTTCGCACCGTCGTCGCCGTCACCCGTGTCGTTCGGTGTTACCCCATCGGGGCCAAGGTCGATGCCGAGTCCACTATTGGAGAAGGTGCGGTTAAAGAGGATGAGATTGCCGGTGCCGGAGGATACCGTAACCCCGTCGCTGCCGTTAAAGGCGATGGTATTGCTCTGAATACTGTTGTCGACGGCGTTGCTTATCACTACGCCGGAGGAATTATTTCCCAGCGGGCCGCCGTTCGCGCCCATTCCGATAAGGTTGCCGTGCACCTGATTGTTCCCCGAGGCATCCATGGAAACTCCGAAACTGCCGTTACCCGAGATGACGTTGCGTGCAGTGCTGGACCCCCCGACGATACAGCCGCCGGAGCCACTAATGAGAATGCCGCCACCGCCATTAGCGATTGAGGAGTTGCCCGTTGGGTCGGTGCCGATGAAATTCCCCTGCACTTTTGCCGTCGAGCCTGCCACGATTGAAATGCCTGTTCCGGTATTGCCCGAGATAACGTTTCCAATGCCCAGCGACGCTCCGCCGATCGTCTCGATACCGCCCGCCTGCAGAATTATGCCGGTGAGGTTTCCGAGCGCTGCCGTGCCCGCGGCGTTTATGCCGATGTAGTTGCGTTGTATCTGATTGCCGGTCGCGCTGGTCACGACCCCAGCCAGGTTGTTGCCGGAGATGACGTTACGGGCCGCGAGCGTCACCCCGCCGATCATGTTGTCATTACACAAGACGCCCACGCCAACAAAATTGCCGAGGTCTGTTGTGCCCGAAGGGTCGGTGCCGAGGTGGTTGCCCTGGATAGTGTTGCCGCCGTTCACGCTCAAAAGAATGCCATCCGCGCTAAAGCGGTTGATAACCAACCCCTTCACTGTGCTGCCCCCGCCAGTAATCGTTAGTCCGCTTGCGCCTGTCCCGGCGTTGGCCCCATTGAGCTCGATTAATGGTTGACCGGCGTACCCCGGCTGAGTGGTGCCATCTATGATCACCGGATCTGTGATAGTGGGTAGTGCGCTTTGCAAATCGATCGTCTTGACGGGGGTTGAACCGGTTATTTGAAAACGAATCGTGTCAATCCCGGGGTTGCTGTTGGCGGCGTTAATCGCAAATCGAAGCGTGCAGGTCGGTTCAGTAGAAGGACATAGCACGCCCCCATCGCCTGGGGTGGTAACGGTGAAGGTCATCGCCGTTGCCGCGGAGGCTGACAACCCCGAAACTGGGAAACGATTCGGCAGACAGAGCCAACCCGTAACCGCCAGCAACACCAACGACAGACTCAACCAGTACCTTCGGCAACTTCTCTTCATGACCTCACTCCTCGCGTGGTGACGACAGTCAGCCACTGGTAATATCTATTCCTCTCTCTTCAAAGGACGACGATTTCCCAAAGACTACTCTACGGACATCCAACGATTACGTCATCGGAAAGGCGAGCGAAGACCGCGCCGTAGGTACCCCCGCCGGCGTAATTCTGTTGGACGTGGATGGTATAAAAGTGACAGTAAGGATGATCGTCGCTGCTATCTCGCGCCCAAATGTAGCCGTGCTTGTACCGATCCAAAGGAATGCCCAGTTCGTTCTTTTCGATTAACCAAACTGACTCCTTGATGCCGCTCCGGTGGACTTTGAGGGTGGCCGGGTTTTTCACGCTCTGTTTCATCATCAATTCCGCGGCGGGACTGCGAAATGCGAAGACGCTCGCGTTGGGCTTATAAAGAGGAAGCTTCTTAGCCGCCAGAGCGGCGAGGGAATCGAGAGCTGGATTGAGTGCAGCTTGTTGCCTTTCACTGAGTCGGTCTCTTTTGTAGTAAGTTGCCCGCGCTGTCATTGAGATGGCCGGTAAAAACATCTCCGGAGTGCTCATGGTAATAAGCTCAGTGCGTTCCGCGGGATCATAAGTCTCGATTTCTTTCTTCCTCTTGTTGATTTCCTCCAGGAGGATCTCAAGACGCGCGTCGGATTGGGGTGTTGATGGCCTGGCAGGAGCTGATGAACCGGCCGTCGACTCACCGCTATTTGTCGCAGACGCTTCTCGCGGCGGGGCCACCGTGGTTGCGGGCTTTTCTTCCCTCGTAGGTTTAGAGATCTCGGGGATGTTGACGGTAACTGGGCCGATTCTGATTTGTGCGGCCGCCCGGTGCGCCGCCAGCAACAAAATCACGGCAGTAAGACAGACAGAGCTGGTTAGCCATTTTCTGGTTTTCAAAGTTTTCATGACTTTTTCCTTTCCGAACCAATCGGGTGATTTGAGATTTCGTGCCAGCTGAACCTCCAGGTTCTGCGACGGTTTTGCTCCTCTACTTGTTAAGGCGGGAACGGCAGGTCAAAGTGCCAACGCCGACCGGATTTTCTTGTGTCGGCACAAACCGTCTGGAGGGGTAGGGCTACATTGTGTTAGCTTCTGCGGCGTACTCACCCGACGGGGGCTTTTTATGCAGACGCATTCCCCGAAAGAAATCACTCAATTGCTGGTCGCCTGGGGAGACGGCGACCAGGCAGCTCTGGACGAGCTAACCCCTCTGGTTCACGAAGAGTTGCGCCGCCTCGCGCACCGCTACATGGGCGGCGAACGCACTGGCCATACTCTGCAAACCACCGCTCTTGTGAACGAGGCTTACATCCGGTTGATTGACTGGAAAAACGTCCGTTGGCAGAGCCGGGCCCACTTTTTCGCGGTCTCAGCACAGCTGATGCGGCGCATCCTCGTTGACTTCGCTCGTTCGAGGGGCTATCAGAAGCGCGGGGGTGCCGCACTGGCGGTCTCGCTCGATGAAGCCGCCTTCGTGTCGAACGACAAAGGAGCAGACCTCGTAGCGCTGGATGAAGCGTTGGAGTTGCTGGCCCAACTCGACGCCCGGCAGAGCAAGGTTGTGGAGCTTCGTTTCTTCGGAGGCTTGAGTGTCGATGAGACCGCCGAAGTTTTGCAGGTGTCGTCCGGCACGGTCAGACGCGATTGGAGCCTTGCGCGGGCCTGGCTACATCGCGAACTGGCAGCAGGTGGTGAATCGTAAATCGTGAATCGTGCTGGTCTGTGCGGCGGATCGTGAACTGATGCCGAGTTGTTCGGAAGTTCTTTACTCCGGTAGGAGTGAGATGTTTATAGACCGGCACACTATGAAAAGCCCTTCGCGGTTCGGAGGGGCGGAACTCAACTTGACAGGTACTCGTCCCGCATCATCCGCCCCTCCGAACGCCGTCGGGGTGGGGTTGGTATTTCCTGCCATAGACATCTCACCCCGACGGGGTGAAACACCAGAGTGTTTCTCGGCGCACAATACGATTCACGATTCACGATTCATGATTCATGATTCACGTCCTGATGATTGACGAGCATGACGCCCCAACGCTACCAACAAATCGGAGAGCTTTATCACGACGCCCTTGAGCTTACTCCCGAGGACCGCGCTGCGTTCCTCGAGCGGGCGTGTGCGGGCGACGAAGAGTTGAGGCGTGAAGTTGAATCGCTGATAGCGTCGCACGAGCAGTCTGCGGACTTTATTGCCACGCCGGCTCTCGCGGTCGCTGCCGGTTTAATCGCTCAAAGAGATTCGCTGCTGGGTCAGACGATCGCGCACTACCGTGTTCTATCGCTGGTCGGTGAAGGCGGGATGGGTGAGGTTTATCTGGCTGAGGACACTCGCCTGGGTCGCCGGGTTGCCTTGAAGTTACTTTCCGCCGCCTTCACGAACGACGCCGATCGAATGCGACGCTTCATGCGTGAGGCGCGCGCGGCCTCAGCCCTGAACCATCCCAACATCCTCACGGTCCACGAGATTGGGCGAGCTAACGATCTGGACTTCATTGCCACGGAGTTCATCGAGGGTGAGACGCTGCGCCCATCGATGGCCAAGCGGCGTTTGAGGCTGGCACAGGCACTCGACATAGCCGCGCAGGTCGCGGGCGCGCTGGCGGCAGCGCACGCCGCGGGCGTGGTCCATCGTGACATCAAGCCTGAGAACATCATGCTGCGGCCCGACGGGTACGTGAAGGTGCTCGACTTCGGCTTGGCAAAGCTAGCTGGGACAGGAATACAAACGGGGAATGAAGCATCAACCGTGACCAGAGTTGAAACGAACCCCGGAGTGGTGATGGGTACGGTCCAGTACATGTCCCCTGAACAGGCGCGCGGATTACCGGTGGACGCACGCACAGACGTTTGGAGCCTTGGCGTAGTGCTGTATGAGATGGTGGCTAGCCGCCCGCCGTTTGAAGGTGAAACGCACAGCGACACGATCGTTTCAATCCTGGAGCGAGAGCCGGCACCGCTGACGGTCCATGCCCCTGAAGTGCCGGCAGAGCTCGAACGGATCGTGACGAAGGCGCTGAGCAAGGACAAGGATGAGCGCTATCAGACAGTCAAGGACTTGGCCATTGATCTGCGCCGCCTTAGACGGCGACTGGATATCGACGCCGAGATTGAACGCTCCGCACAACCTGGGTCATCGCCTGCAGGCAGCGAAACAACTGCCATACGCAGTGGCGACGCACAGCAGAGCGGTCCAGCGCACACTGAGATCCAGACGGCAGTTCGTGCGAGCGCTGCGCCTGTGTCGCCCAGAACATCAAGCGTTGAATACGTGGTCGACGAAATCAAGAAACACCGGCGCGGCGCGGCACTGTTGGGTGTGGCGCTCATCCTTCTGCTGGGCGGCCTTGGCTATGGCCTGTACAGACTCCTCCGCCAGCCCAAACTCGCCGCCGCAGCTTTTCAAACGACAAAAGTCACGAGGGTAACCGCGACCGGCACTGCCAGAGTTGCAGCCATATCGCCAGACAGCAAATACGTTGTCTACGCGGAAGCCCAGAACAAGGAGCAAAGTCTCTGGGTGAAACAGGTGGCGACGGGCAGTAGTGTGCAGATCGTTCCCCCCGCCGATGGATTTTATTGGGGACTGACTTTCTCAAACGACAGTAACTACGTTTACTACGTCAAAAATGATAAGGGCAGCGGTAGCTTTAACAAGCTCTATCAAGTGCCTTCGCTTGGCGGTGCCTCAAGAAAGTTGCTTGAGCAAGTTGACAGCGCCGTTACCTTCTCTCCCGACGGACGGCGCTTCGCTTTTGTGCGTGACAACCTGAAAAAGGGAGAGACGGAAATAGTGCTGGCGAACGCGGACGGAACCGGAGAGCAGACACTTGCCACACGCAGAGCGCCTGATCGATTCGAGTCTGACTTAAGAACCAGGATCGCCTGGTCGCCCGATGGCAAGAGCATCGCCTGCGCCGCGAGAAGCTCCGACGCGGGAGGCCTATACTTTAATCTCGTCGGGGTGTCGGTCGAAGGCGGATCGGAGAAACCGTTGACGTCTCAGAGGTGGCGGAGTGTTAGCCAGGTGGCGTGGTTATCCGACGGCGGCGGCCTGGTGATGATTGCCGCGGCGGCAGGAAGCACGCAAACGTGGACACAGTTATGGCACCTGACCTACCCTGGCGGCGAAGCCCGCCGGATCACGAATGACTTAAACCGCTACAGCGATGTGAGCTTGACCGCGGACTCGGGCGCACTCCTCACCGTGCAGACCAATCAAGTATCTAACATCTGGGTGGCACCCAAAGGAGACCCGAGCCGCGCCAGACAGATCACGACCGGCACGCACGATGGTAATTCTGGTCTCACCTGGACGCCCGACGGCAGAATAGTCTACGCGTCGGAAGCGAGTGGCAATTCGGAAATATGGATAATGGATGCGGACGGGCGGAATAGAAAACAACTTACGGATGACGGGGAAAACCATCGGCCAAAAGTTTCAAACGATGGGCGGTATATTTTTTTTACGTCCACCCGCGCGGGCAGAACAAACGTCTGGCGGATGGACGTCGATGGCGGTAACCCGAAACAATTGACCGACGGCAAGATCAATGCCCACGGCTACCCGTCGCCCAACGGAATGTGGGTGACTTACGTCTCAATGGACCAGGGTAACGCGACCATCTGGAAAGCGCCGGTTGACGGGGGCCAGCCTGTCAGGCTGGCTGGCCCTACTTCAAACCTGCCTATCATTTCCCCAGACGGAAAGCAGATTGCCTGCTTCTACTGGGATGAGCAGGCGGATCCGCAGCGCGGGGCAATGATAATTCCGTTCGACGGGGGGCTGCCCACTAAGCGATTTCACGCCGACGGATTCGTTCTTAATTGGACGTCGGATAGTCGGGCCATCCTCTTCATCCGGCTCTCAAACATCTGGAGTCAACCGCTCGACGGCGGCGAGCCGATGCAGTTGACCGACTTTCAGGGCGATCAGCTCTTCAACTTCGCCTACTCCCCAGACGGTAAATGGCTCGCTGCCGCGCGCGGCAGGGTGACGGACGACGTTGTCTTGATCAGCGATTCAAGGTGATCTCTCTTCTCATTTTCTCAGCCAGCCGAACAAGCCGTGAACCACGGCCTCGCGGTTCTCTTCATAGATAGCCCGGGTCAGCGGGATGTTCATGGGACAGGCTTGCACGCAGTTTTGCGCGTTACCACAGTTGGCGATGCCA
>JAMQPI010000609.1 GCA_023717565.1 Pyrinomonadaceae bacterium
GGCCCCGGGCCCGTCGGTCTGGCAGCTGCAGCGGCGGCATTCCTGCTCGGCGCCGGAGTGGTGATCGTTACCGGCCACAACGCGGCGCGCCTCGCGCACGCACGGTCGTTCGGCTGCGAGACGATCGATCTCACGCGCGACGGGTCGATCAACGAACAGATCGAGCAGATCCTCGGAGTGCCCGAGGTCGACTGTGCGATCGACTGCGTCGGCTTCGAGGCGAAGGGCCATGGTGGCGTGGGTGAGCCGGCGATCGTACTGAACCAGCTCATGGAAGCGACCCGCGCCGCGGGCGCGATCGGCATCCCGGGCCTCTACGTCACCGAGGACCCCGGCGCGAAGGATGAGAGCGCCCGACACGGCTATCTCAGCCTGCGCCTCGGGCTCGGCTGGGCGAAGTCCATCTCGTTCGCGACCGGTCAGACGCCCGTGATGAAGTACAACCGCGAGCTCATGATGGCCATCCTCCATGATCGCATTCAGATCGCGAAGGCCGTGAACGTGGAAGTCATCCCGCTCGAGAAGGCCCCCGAGGCCTACCAGGCCTTCGATGCTGGCGTGCCCAAGAAGTTCGTGATCGATCCGAATCATAGCGTGCTGCACTGAGGACCATTCCGGTGAAGACGAGAGTGACACGTCCGGAGCCGGCGTGTACCAGAATAGGAATCACGGCCCGCTCATCGCGCAGAACCATCTCAGCAACGCGCGCCGCCGCCATGCCAAGCCCGAACTGACTGGCCTGATTGCCTTCGATGATCGTGACGTTGGCGTACCGGACTTCCTGCTCGATGCAACGGCGGTGATCATGATGAGTGCCGCGCCAGTTAGGTCCGAGTAATCTCCGTCGCGGATCTGGACAGAGAGAGCGCCGCGTCGTACTGCAGATCGGTCACCACGGCTTTTGCCCGCTTAAGGTTTCGGTTCACAACCACAGTCTCGCGGGCGATGCCGCGCAGAACGCTGGATAACAGGCAGACCGAGCCGACGGCGCCGGCGCCAATCCCTCCGATTTTCATTTAGTCCGTCTCCTCCATTAAATAACCGTGCACCATTACAGGAAAAAGGGCCAAGCTTCTTTTGTTCGTTTGCTCCATTTATCGCCCTGATGCTCTGTTTTTCGAACTCCTTGTGAATCAGGTGGTTTGAAGCCCACGCAAACTCGAGTGATTCCAGGCAACTAAGGGAAAGACCGGATCGCTGTGTATCGGCAATCTTGCTGACGGGCTGAACAGACAGAGCCTGAACTGAGTGTCTGTCTATCTGCAAAGTAGCGTGAGGGCGGTAGGGACAAAAGTTATTCGACCCGTTCGTATCTTGGAGCGTAAGACTGGAGATTGAAAGTGAGAATCAGGAGCGTTCTCGACGACGCAGCCAGATACATTTCGGCCAAGGCCCAGAGCGACAAGGCGAAAGGGGTTCAGGGCGGCGTTTTCGTTCGCCCGCCACTTAATGCGGTTGGGCCGAATAGAGTCAGGCCGTTGTCAAGTGTTCGGCCAGCCGGGCTGCTCAAGACCAGTATTGAACCTCGCGCACCCACAGCGCTTGGGCTTGCATACAGCGTTGTTCTTCAAATTGTCATTCCTGCCGTCATCGGCGCGGTGACTGGCGTCTGCATCACCGCTGCGAGTTGGTTCGCGATGGAGCCTGCGCGGGATCTACTGGCTACGCTGCCGGGATCGTGGCCGGCAGTATTCTCTCCTGTAGCTCTGCTCTTGACGCTCGCCATCACTACCTGGATCACGCGCGTCAGTCGTCCTTCAACCGCGGAGCTCTACATCACCACCTACCATGCTCCCGAAGCGCGCTTGCCGCTCCGACAGATCCCGGGACGCTTCCTCGCCGCGTTAACAACCGTAAGTCTCGGCGGTTCCCAGGGCTTGGAATCAGCATCGGCTCTACTTGGCGCCGCGCTCGGCCAGTTGGCGGGACGCGTGGGCCGTCTCCGAGTCTCCGACGACGAACATCGTACGCTGCTGGTTTGTGGAGCCAGCGCGGGTATTGCAGCGGTGTTCTCATCGCCAGCCGTCGGGGCGTTGTATGGCATCGAGATTCCATATCGTCGCGACATCGACGCCCGGCGTCTCGTCCCGTGCGCCATCGCAGCTGTATCGGCTTACGCTGTGCGCGCCGTGCTTACAGGCCCGCGTCACCTGGTTGTGATGGACGCCACGCCAAAGGTTGACCTGACATTCGTTGCCGGCGTGGTGCTGGTCGCCGTCGCTTGCGGACTTGGAGGCCATCTTTTCGCATGGATGGGCGAATGGCTAAAAAATCACACCACTCGCAATCGGCGGCTCGCACGGGCTGCGGGTGCAGGCGTTCTCCTGGCGCTGTTGGCTTGGGCAGGTCACACGGCTTCGGGCTCGTGGATCACTTTCGGCCCAGGCTACATCGCAGCAGACTGGCTATTCACAGGCTCTCACTCATTCTGGCTTCTCTCGGTTGTGCTATTGATTCGCATCGCCGGCACGCTCGTGTGTGTATACGGTGGCGGCGGCGGGGGAGTGTTCACCTCGCTCGCCTGCTCCGGAGCCTTCGTCGGGCAGATAGTGGCGGAGGCACTCGGGCGTACGGATTCTCATGTCTTCCCGTTCCTCGGCGCGGCTTGCTTCCTCGGTTCCGGCTATCGCATACCGCTCGCGTGCATGATGCTCGTCTGCGAGCAGTCGACCTCAATGTCGGTCGTGGTGGCCGGCTTGGCGGCGGTGGCGATTTCACAGGTGCTAATGGGCCGCGACTCCGTATCGGATGCACAGCACCGAGATCGAATGGACTGAGAATCACTCGCTAACTTTCTTTGGATAATTTGACTGAGATTTAGGCTAATGGAAGACGGTTCACGCAAAGACGCAAAGGGAGCAAAGACGCAAAGAGGAAGGCTGTAGACAGAAATGTTGAGCGCGGTATTTTCATTTCGGGATCTTCTTTGCGTCTTTGCCCCCTTTGCGTCTTTGCGTGAACTGCCTTATTTCCGTCGCTTGAGGGCTGACACCTACATTCCTCTTCTAAAAGATCTCGGTGTGACTCGCGCCAAACGACGAAAGGAAGTCGTAAAGTGGCTCTGGCTGGAGAATCCTGAACGGAGGGCAATCTCGGAGATCGGCAAATCTGTTTCTTGCATTAATCTCTTTGCGCGTTCAATCCGTCTCTCGGCGATGTAGTTGGTCGGACTCATTCCCATCGATTGTTTGAAGGCCCGGGAAAAGTGGAAGTAACTCATCCCAACCTCTTTGGCTACTACTCGGAGTGCGACCCTTCCTTCTTCTTCCACCGCCAGGTGATGGTCGATGAGACCAATGGCCTTTCTTAACCTGTGTGGTGCCATTCCTCCGTGTCCGATCTGGACGTCCTTTAAGGAGCTGTAGTGCCTGGTCAACTGCATCGCGAGACTAATCGCCAGGGTATCCGCGTAAAGCCGCCCCCCGACGTTCGCTTCGTTCAACTCACTCAAGAGTGACATCGCGATGTGGCGGATATGTTCACTCTTAAACCCAATCTGCGGAGTAAGGGCTAGGTCGTTAAATGAGAAGTCACATTTCTCTCCGGCACTTCGCACAAAGAGGGGCCGCAGAAACAAAAGCAGAGTGTTGCGTAGGTGCGAACTATCAGATTCGCAGGACCAGTTGGTCCCGGCGGGAATAATCGCCACCTCGCCCGCTTGCACTTTTCCTTCGAAATTACGTTTACCAAAACGAGCTCTCAGATTAAAAGGTGCGCTGAGGTTCAACACGAGGCAGTGATCATCGGAAGCAGGTACAGCCATCTCATTCAAGCTGTGACGCAAATGTATTGCGCGGATGTTATTCCACGCCAGGGCATCACTGGAAGCTACGACAGCTTCCGGGTACAGCAGAGCAAGGTCACTGACCGCTGGTAGTTGCACACCGGCTTCTCGTCTAGTGCGGATACCTCGCTTCCAGGTTCCAGGATTGCTTACAATCTGACCTACAATTGAAGTGGGCCAACTTGCGTGGCCAGGAGTATTGACAGTTTGTAACATGACATTTCCTCTCTGTTCGTCGAACCGAATCTAATTGCACTTCTCGTCAGAACCATCAGCGATCTCTTTATGGATCGCTAACGATTTGCCGACAGCCTTGAACAATTCCTGCTCCGTAAATGGCTTGCTCAGAACGTCGATAGCCCCGGCCTCCATGGCCTTCGTCCGGACTTCTTCGCCGTAATGGGCGGTCATAAATACGATGGGAACAGGGCAGTTGTCAGAAGCCAAACGACGCTGAAGTTCCAGTCCACTCAACCCCGGCATCCTGAAGTCGAGAATTAAACAGTCGAAGGCTTGAGACCGGCCCGAATTCAGGAAAGCCTCGGCCGATGAAAAGTCTTCGGCACTTACCCCCATAGAAGCGATTAGCGCCTTGACCGCTTCGCGCATCGACTCATCATCGTCGACAACTGAAATCCTGGCGCCCTCGGTAACCGTGTAGTTCTCTCGCATGTTCCCTTCTCGACTAACCAGGGCTGATTGGAGTTCCTCCACAACTTCCGCACGGCAAGCGGTGGACAAAATTCCTGCAGCCACCGACCCTGTTCTTGCCGGGCCTTGATGTGTCTGCAGACTAACGGGTATACGTTTGGATAACTATTGGAAGGTGAGGTAAGAAACTGGGAGTTTAGGGAGACTGTATTGGAGAAAAGTCTAAT
This sequence comes from Pyrinomonadaceae bacterium, assembly GCA_023717565.1. Classification (GTDB taxonomy): domain Bacteria; phylum Acidobacteriota; class Blastocatellia; order Pyrinomonadales; family Pyrinomonadaceae; genus PSRF01. The sequence continues at coordinate 4,663 of JAMQPI010000609.1, forward strand.
GCGCTTGCGCGGCTACTGAACGCAACTCTAGCTTTTCAGTCATCCGAACCAATTCCGCCAACGAGTCTGCCTGCATTTTTTGCATCACCTGACTGCGATGAACGTTCACGGTCTTCTCGCTGATATCAAGTTCCGCGGCAATCTGCTTATTAAGCAGTCCGGTGACCACTAATCGCATGACCTCGCGCTCGCGTGGCGTTAGCGCTTCAGCCCGCTCTCGGAGTTCGCGCATTGCCGTTAGCTGCATGCGCGCCGAGCGGTCGCGTTCGATACCCTGCTCAATCGCATCGAGCAGGTCCTGGTCTCGAAATGGCTTGGTAAGAAATTCCACTGCGCCAGCTTTCATGGCCTGCACCGACATCGGAATATCGCCATGACCGGTAATAAAGATGATGGGCATGTTAATGCCTCTTTCCGTCAATTCTCGCTGAAGGTTGAGACCACTCAGCCCCGGCAGTCGTACGTCGAGGACGAGAGAACTAGGCACGTCGGGGAGTTCAGCCCCGAGGAGTTCCTGGCCGGATCCAAAGGTTTGACAAGTCATTCCCACAGCTTCGATCAGCTCCTTGATTGCCGTGCGCATCGATGGGTCGTCATCGATCACAAATACAACTTGTTCTGCTTTCTTCATGGCTTCCTCCAGTTGCTGCGTGGCCAGGAGAACTTTATTGTCACTCCTCGCTCCTCAGTTCCAGCGGACGTAGCCCAAAGCAGGCCGCTAAGGGCCACATTTATTTTGCGGCAAGCTCAGCCCGCCAGCGCCGCGCGAACACTCCCAAGCAAGCTTTCATCGTCAAATGGCTTTCCCAGGAACTCAATAGCGCCAGCGTTGAGTGCTTGCGCTCGCATTCTGGTGTTTCCATGCGCCGTGATGAAGATGATTGGGATCCGGCTTCCCTCCGCTACCAATTTCGCTTGTAGTTCCAAACCCGTCATCCCGGGCATACGAATATCACTGATCAGGCAAGCAATCTCGTTCTGAAGGCCTGATAGCAGGAAGTCCTCGGCCGAGGAAAATGACCTAGCGTTTATGCCAACGGAGCTTAAAAGGTCCTCAATAGCCGCACGCATGGATTCATCATCATCCACAATGGCTACCAAGCCGGCATTTATCTTTACAGTCATGCTCATGTTCATGGAAGGTAACAGCCAAGCGAAGTGAGCGCAATCATACTTTGGTGTTATCCCTGGGAGAGGTCTTTTGAAGCTCGACTTGTCTCATTCAGACCGAGGCATTAGCCGGATAGATCATAGGTTCCCGCCGCCCTCAACCGGCAAGGTGAACCGAAAGACAGCGCCGTGGGGCTCGTTCGGCATTGCCCAGAGCCGTCCGCCATGGGCCTCAACAATAGAACGGCTGATCGAGAGTCCCATACCCATGCCATCGGGTTTGGTCGAGTAAAAGGAGTCAAACAAGCGGTTGAGACTCGCGGGATCGAGTCCTGGGCCGGAGTCTCGCACTTCAACGAACACATCGTCAGGATCGCTTCGGCCGGAGCCCACCACCAACTCGCGCGATCCGTCGCCGACCCCGCTCATCGCGTCGATGGCATTGACGATCAGATTAAGAATTACTTGTTGTAGTTGCACTCGATCTGCGGTAACGAGCGGCACGTCGCTAGAGAGGCGGGTCCGCAGGTCGACGGGAAGCTTCTGCAATTCGCTCTGGGCCATCGCGATGACTTCGAGAACGGCGTCGTTGATATCAAAGAGGTCTGCTCGCGGCGGCACCTTCTTAACGAGGGCGCGAACGCGGCGGATGACCTCGCTTGCCCGGCTGCCATCCCTAACTATCCGGTCGAGAGCCAGGCGGGCCTTTTCCATGTCAGGCGGCTGCGCGGCGAGCCACCGCAAACAGGCGCCGGCATTGGTCACTGCCGCGGCGATCGGCTGGTTGACTTCATGCGCGATTGAAGCCGTCATCTCACCCACGAGCATTACCCGATTAACGCGGGCGAGATTTGCCTGGGCTTGGTCCAGAGACTCCTGCGTCTGCTTTCGCTCCGTAATGTCGCGGTTGGTTTCGAGCACCAAACGCCGGCCATCCGCTTCGGGCACCATCACGTGCCTGCTTTCGACGACGATCTTGCGGCCATCGCGCGCCGTATGTGTCAGTTCCCCCGCCCATTCACCATCGCGTTCCAGGTTCCCTTCAAAAACCGGCGTCGGCATCGGATGCTCTGTCTGGAGCAGTTCGTGGTTGGGACGGCCAATCGCCTCTTCCTTCGAGAAGCCATAGAGTTGTTCTGCGGCTCGATTCCAGAAAATGATCTTTTGGGGCAACTCCCACACGATGATGGCGTCATGCGTTTGCTCCAGCAGATTCGCTTGTCGCCGGATGGCATCTTCAGCCCGCTTGCGTTCCGTGATGTCGCCGTTGAGTTCCAGGATCGCAAGCGGCCCTTGCCGCTCGTCACGTTGCAAAGACCAGCGGCTGGCAACTACGACGTGGGTTCCATCTGCCTTGGTGTGCCTGAGCTCGCCTTCCCAACGTCCGGTGCGAAGAAGCTCATTGTTGATCTCATCAAGTGGCGCCGGAAAGGCAGTGCCCAGCAGTTGGTGAGTAGTCTTGCCGATTGCCTCCCCTACCGTCCACCCGTATAACTCCTCAGCGCCATGATTCCAGTAAGTGATCACGTTATTCATGTCGCGCACGAAAATGCTGTCGTGCGTGAGATTGAGAAGGCTCGCTTGCTCACGCAGCTCTTCAGTCGCCTTGCTCACTCTGGACACAAAGTAAGTAGTAAGTGCTGAGATTGTCAAAAAGACAACGATGACCACGAGCTCGGAAAGATCGCTTACCCAAAAGGAGAAAGTCGGTGGCGACAGGAAGTACAGAAAACACCCAGAGGCGAGGAGCGAGACAATGGCCGATGAAAGGAAGTTGCCCTGCAGGGACACCAGAATGACAACAACCAGATATAGACACACCGCAGTAGCGAGATTAAGCCGAAGGCGGACACAGACAAAGGTTATCAATGCGACAGCAATGGTGCCGGCCAAACATTGAGCGGCTGTGCGCCAGAATTTAGCCTTTTGGTTAGGCAGCACGAGACCTGTCCTTTTACTGGAACGCTCACTCATCTAAGACTCCGTCTCCTTCAGACTGAAACCCTTTTGACGTTAATGTTCGCTTGGTATGATGGCGAGTTTTTCAGCCATTCTGACCAAATCGGCCAACGATTCCGCCTGCATCTTACGCATCACGTGACCGCGCTGAATCTTGACCGTAATCTCACTCGTCCCCAGTTCAGCAGCAATCTGTTTATTGAGCCTGCCTGCGGCCACTAATCCAAACACCTGGCGTTCGCGCGGGCTGAGAGTTGCGAAACGATCGCGCAGCGCTACGGTTTCAGACTCCTGTTTGAGCGACGCGGAGTCTACGTCAAGTGCGTGCTGTATCGCCTTGAGCAGGTCTTCATCCTGAAAAGGTTTGGTCAAGAACTCCACCGCACCGGCTTTCATAGCCCTTACGGTCATCGGGATATCCCCATGCCCGGTAATGAAGATGATGGGAATGCGGATATCTGCCCTTGTCAGTTCATTTTGAAAATCAAGCCCGCTTACACCAGGCAACAACACGTCCAGGACCAGGCACTTTGGCCCATCCGGGAGCTTATGTCGCAGGAAGTCCTGGGTAGACTCGAACGTCTCAGCTCGCAGACCGCTGGATTCCACCAGGCTCTTGATAGCCTCTAAGATTGAGGCGTTATCATCGACCACAAAAACCGTGGCCTTGGCTTGACCTACTTCCATCAGACGCTCTCAGCTTTCAGCGGGCAGCGTAAACTGAACCACAGCGCCGTGAGGCTCGTTGGGCGTTGCCCACATCCGTCCGCCGTGGTCTTCGATGATCGTTCGACTAATGGAAAGCCCGAGGCCCATGCCTTCCGCTTTAGTTGTAAAGAAGGGATCGAAGATCCGCTCAACATCATTTGCATCCAACCCCTTGCCAGAGTCCTGCACGGTAACTATTACTCCACCACGCTCATTTTTTCTTGAGGTAATTAGCAACTCCCGCGGATGCGTGAGCACGTCGCTCATAGCGTCTCTCGCATTTAGTATCAGATTCAGGATTACCTGCTGCAACTGAATCCGGTCTCCCGCTACCCGCGGGAGGTCAGCTGCCAGTTCCGTCCGCAACTCAACTTCACTCCTGAGCACGTCGTTGCTTACCAGAGCGATCACCTCTCGAACGGTTTCATTAATATTCAGCGGCGCCTTTTCCGGAGGACTCTTGTGCAAGAGGTCACGGATCCGCTTAATTACTTCACTCGCCCGCAGGCCGTCATTGATCATCCGACCGATAACTTCGCGCGACCTATCAAGATCTGGCGTCTCACGATCAAGAAGGCGCAGGCACGCACTGCCGTTGGTGACTATGGCTCCGAGTGGTTGATTGACTTCATGAGCGATCGAAGCTACCAGCTCACCAATCGTGGTCACCCGGCTGACGTGCGCGAGATTGGCCTGCGCCTGGCGCAACGCTTCTTCGGCCCGCGTGCGTTCCGTGACGTCGCGCACGGCGCCGGAGACAAGCGTCCCCTCTTCCGTCTCCAGCGGACTGAGACTGATTTCTACGGGAAACTCCGTTCCGTCTTTCCGACGCCCGTACAGTCCCAGACCTCCGCCCATCGGTCGCACCCGAGGCTGTGCGAAGTACTCCTTCCGGTGCAGGGGGTGTAGGCCCCGAAATCGTTCCGGCACCAAAATCTCAACCTCTTGCCCGAGGAGCTCGTTCCGCTGATACCCAAACAGCTTCTCGACTTGAGCATTGACCAACACGACCTTGCCCTGCTGATTCATGACGATCATGGCATCCGGAGCGGATTCCAAAAGCCCGCGGAATTTCTGCTCGGCTTGCTTCCGCTGGCTGATGTCCTTTACGGCACCCACATATTCGAACCCGCCCGAGGAG
>JAMQPI010000020.1 GCA_023717565.1 Pyrinomonadaceae bacterium
CTGCCGTTCTTGAGCCGCGTCGCCCTTTGCAGATTAAAGTGCGTTTCGTCCATGCTCCCGGTGAAGCTCCACGTCCCTTGCGCGTAGACGTGCGTTACTGGTGACGAGAGCAGCGTGAGAAGCGCCACGGCGGCGAAGCCCGGGCGGATCCAATTCTTTGCTCGCAATCTCACACCGAAACTCCGAGCGTCGATCCAGGTGCGCTCCATGGTAGCCACCTTCGATGAGGTTCTCTGCGTGTTCATGATTTCTCCTTTTCAACTATTTAGTTCGTTGGCGCATGTCTGGTTTGCGTTCGTTTGATGGACTTCGCGTCGTACGCCCACCAGCTCCAATTGCCGTGCGGTGGGCCCAATACGTTTCCGCTAAGGACGTCGAGCAGTTTTCGCGCAGGTCGAGTGAATGACGGTTGACTGTCGTGGTTCAGCGATGCACGGGGGGCTCGGGCTGCGGGTCGAAGCCCTGACGGACCGCGGGCAGCACGAACTGGGTTCTGTTGCCCTGCCGCACCTCCAACGATGTGACCACCGCAGGGCGTCCGATGTCGGGCGGGTTTACCTCGCCTGGATCGATAGGCTCGGGCGGCGTGGCGAGAACCCACGCGGCGATGGTCTCGCCCGCGCGCGACGCATCGAACTCAAACGACGCGGCCTCGCCGGTGCGCAGCACGAGCGTGTGCGAGACGCGGCGTAGGAAGCGCAGGGTGTGGACGGAGCCGTCAGCGGCGGCGGTTTGGACGGGTTCGGGTGGGTTCGCCTCGTAGATGTCGAACGCAAGCGTCACGCGGGGCGGGCGTTCGTCTCCCGGACCGGATAGCCCGGCCTTGACGACTGAGAGACGTGCGGTCTGCCCGCGTGTCAGTTCTTGCAGACCGTAGAGCGAGGCGCGTGCGCGCCCGGCCCGTCGCACGCGCGGTTCCTCTTGCTGTGCCTGACTCCGTGTTGTGTGCTGCGTCGAGACAGCGGTGAGCCCAATGATGACGAGGCCCAGCCCGAGCGTCGTAAAGATTCTCTGTTGTATCGGCATGACTTCAGTTCCTTTCGGTTGTGAGTAACCATTGGAGTTCGCTAAGAACTCTGGTGAAGACCAGGCAACCCTGTGTTTGAGTTGCGGGCGCCTGACTCCTCTCAAATTCTGATCGGCGCGATCTGACCTGCCGGCTATTTATCGCCCGTCCGATGTCTGCTAAGATCACGAGCGCTACGAACTAATGCTCCTTCAAACCTCGCCGGCGACGCGCATCATCCGCACCGGCGCTCAGATAGTCTTTAATTCGGCGCTTAATTCTTCTTAAGATTTCCGAAGGCCCGCAATGCAAGCCCTTTCGCACAGGATTTACCGTTTTGACGACTTCGAGCTCGACGCGTTCAAGCGACAGCTGGTTCGCAGCGGGCAGCCCGTGACTCTCCAGCCGAAGGCTTTCGACCTGCTCCTCGTGCTCGTCGATAACGGCGGGCGGCTGTTGACGAAAGACGACTTGCTCAATCTGGTCTGGCCCGATCAGATCGTCGAAGAGTCGAACCTGACCGTTCACATGTCGGCGCTGCGCAAGGCTCTCGGTGAGCACCGGGGTCAGCACCGCTTTGTCGTGACTGAGCCGGGTCGGGGCTACCGCTTCGTAGCTGACGTGTCAGAGGCAGAAGTTGGTACGGGGGCGGGCGACGAGGAATTCTCGATCGAAAGTCACACCCTCTCGTGCATCGTTATCGACGGAGAGACTGAGACTGGTGACGACTCGGCGAGTGACGCGGCTACGAAAGCACTTTCATTACCGGCCACAGTGGTGAGCCATGAAGCCGTAAGACTGGCCGCAGGGCAAACGCGTGGCCTGACAAAATCACGCCGCGCGACTGCACTTGTCTTGAGAGCGTTTGCGGCTCTGACTTTGCTCACTCTGGCTTTCGGGTTGTTCAGATATCTGAACCGAAAAGCGTCCAACCCGCCTTTTCAGCAAGTGAAGCTCAGTCGCCTGACGAATAATGGCAAGGTCTCGGGGGCGGCTATAACACCGGACGGCAAGTATGTCGCTTACGTTTTGGCGGAGAACGAAGGCAACAGTCTGTGGGTGAAGCAAGTGGGGACGGCGAGTAACATTCGCATCCTGCCGCCCATTAAGAGCGAGTTCTGGGGCGTGGAATTTTCACCTGATGGCGCATATATCTATTACAACCTTTTCGCGGGTGATAAGGCGGACGTTGACATCTTTCGCGTGCCGTCGTTGGGCGGGATGGCGCAGAAGATTCTAAACATCAGCGCGCCGGCGTTCACCTTGTCGCCTGACGGCAGACGTATCGCATACCCCGTCTCTCATTCCGCCGAGGGCAAGACTTATCTCCAGGTCTCCGACGCTGACGGCACTAACGCGCGCGACGTGGCCGAACGCCAGCAGCCTTCGAACTTCGAGATTCAAGGGCCGGTGATTTCGTGGTCCCCGGACGGCGCCACCGTCGCCTGCGTGGTCAATCATTACGGCCCCGAAGCGCACTACTCGGCGATCGTCGGCGTCGGCGTTAATGACGGCGCGCAGCGCTCCTTATCCAACGAACGTTGGTATAACGTGTACAGCCTGCAATGGCTAAAAGACGGCAGCGGTTTGTTTGTCGTCGCAAGCGATAAACCCACGCTTCCCGGCCAAGTTTGGTTTCTCTCTTACCCGTCTGGCGGAGTGCGCAAGATAACAAACGACTTGAGCCAGTACGCTTGGTTGGGAGTCGCGTCGGACGGTCAAACGCTGGTGACGGTGCAAACCAACTCGGTCAACAGTTTGTGGCTGGGGAAGAGAGATCAAGTCGCGGGTGATTTCCGGGAAATCATCGCGGAAATTGGCCCATTGACTCCGCTTGCCTGGCTGTCGGACGGCAATATTGTCTTCCGCTCGCACGCTGACGGCAACTCTAACCTCTGGCTCATGGAGGCGGATGGGAGCCGACGCAGACAACTGACCACCGACACCCAGGTTAGTCGCAGGGGCTTATGCGCTTCACCAGACGGGAAGCACCTCGTCTTCGTCTCGTGGCACGGGGGAAAACAACACCTCTGGCGCGTGGACGTTGACGACGGCAGCCTGACGCAACTGACGAACGGCGATGGCGAAGGCTATCCGAGTTGTTCACCCGATGGTCGCTGGGTGGTCTATCAAAATGGCCTGGGAATAGGTAAACCAACACTGTGGAGAACTTCTTTGAGCGGCAGCGAGCAGGAGCAGTTGGTGGAAACGTTTTCCTCTAAACCCGCTATCTCGCATGACGGAGAACGCATCGCCTACTTCTACATGGAAGATCGGAGATGGCGCATCGGCATCATTCCTTCAGGCGGAGGGAAGAAACTTCAGAGCCTGGATCTGCCCGCCTCCGTGGCGGAGCGCGTGATGCGTTGGTCGCCGGATGGAAAAGCCTTGTATTACGTCAGCATAGTCGGTGATGTAGGTAATGTCTGGTCGTTACCGCTCGATGGCAAGCCTCCGCAGGCATTAACGAATTTCACGTCACATCTTCTGGAGGATTTCACCTTGTCCCCCGACGGCCAGCAGGTCGCATTTACGCGCACCACAGAAAGCCGCGACGTCGTGCTCATCACCGGCTTCCGTTAAGCGTAAACCTCACACAACAGGTCTGATAAGCATCAAATTCACCACGCTCACTTCCCAGATGCTTCTCTCAACGGTGTATCACTCACTTTGAACCAATCCCCTGTTCCATCATTCGTCCGCAGCATTCGAATCAGTTCTCGGAAGGTGAACGGTCTGGCGCCGCGGCGACCGAAGACGGAGATCTGATTACCGCTCTCGTCCGCGGCCCGGTCTCGATCGAGAGGTTTAGAAATTCCCAAGGCTTCACCCTTCGTCTTGAACGTGGCAATCAACACCGGCTGCGGCCGCGGACTAAAGCCGGCATACTCGGGCATCGTCTCCGGTGAGGTCAGTTGCAGAATGCGTAGCCCATTATGTCCGTCTGCAACATAAGCAAACAGACTCGCATTCGTCATAGCTATCTTCACCTGATGGACGTCGTTCAGCTTGCCCTCAGCATTGTAGGTCTGATCAAGGCGAGGCTTTTCCGGCTGCTCGACGTCAACAATCGCGATCCCTTCTTTACCATTCGCCACGTAAGCGTAAGTCCGCGCCACGTACACATCCCGAGCATCCGCTAGCGCCACAGTCGAACCCTCGATCAGTTGCGCCTCAGCCGGATTCGTCAGATCGATGACCTTCAACCCTTCCTGATCGACTACAAACCCATACCGAAACTGGATCGCAATCGAGCGTGGCTGCTTCAGTGATATCGTCTGAACGATCCGGGGATCAAGCGGAGCATCAATACTAATGATCACCAGGCTGTCATCGGTCGTGATGTAAGCGTAGTTCCCCGCGATGGCGATGTTGTTCGCACCGTCGAGTGCTCCGTTGGGATTAAACGCTCCCCTAGGAAACTTCCCTGGATCCAGGGCGCGCTTGAGATAGTTGTTGAGCGGATCGCCATCGAGAAGTGTAGCGGCGTTGACGAGGATCAGGCCTTCGTACTTGTCGGCCACGTACAAGTAGGCGTAGAGCGGGTGAATCGGTTGCTCCTCATTGAGCAACTGTTTTCTCTCTTCGGCAGACAGACCACTGGCGGCCGCCGGATCGATCATCTTTCCGTTGGCAAGTAATCGCCAGCGAGCCGGATCCGTCGCCAGGGTTGTTGGGGCCGCGACGGCAGTTGCATATTTGCTCTTCACCCAGAACTTCTGGCCAAAACGTGAAACCGGCGCAGTGACAATTCGCTCTGAGAATCCCTTCTGATCGATCTGCGCCACATCATAGACCCGCAGCCCACCTTCCCCGGCAGCGACGTACGCATACTCACCGCGTAACTGCACTTGCAGCACCTTAGGATTACCCGCGTGCTCGTAAAACGTCCTCAGCTCGCGACCTCCGTCAAGAAATTTCTCGTAGTTAGACGGGAATGCGACCTTATGCAGTGTGCTTCCGAACACCGCCTGCGGATCCTCACGCTCGGTGGCCACCACAACTTCGAGCGCGTCATTTCCCGCGACATAAACGTAGCGCCCCATGAAATTCACGAAGTTAGTGCCTTGCAAAAGCACCTGGGCCAACCAGGCATTGTTGTCGTTCTTCTCGGAAACATGACAGTCACTACAGGCCTTGGTTTCCTTCCCACGCACTGTGTGGGGCACGTGCGTGTTAAATGCCTGTCCCGCGAAGCCCTCAGCTGAAGTCGTTTGCTGCTGCGAATATATCCATTCGCGGTTCTGATTTTGAGAGCTGACCAGTACCGCCGAAGACGAACGGACCGGTGCAATGCGATTGCCGGTCACTGTGCCATCGCGCCCCAGCATAAAAATATCGTCGCGCAAAACCTGGTAGTTGTACTGCGTGAAGTTTCGCGTGTCGCCACCTTCATTGTGACGGTTCGGCATTTTCCGATTTGCCTGCATCGAGAGGTGACAACCAAAACAACTGGTAACCCAGGAAGAGTGGCAGGCGAAACAGGTCATCTCGCTATCGCGATGGGCGAGTTGATTGCCATCAGCCGGAACATCGCCCCAGGTTTTATTGTCTTTGCGAATAGTTTTCGAGTATTGAGACCTTTCGTTGTAGTCCCGGCTTCCCGGAGTGACCGTGTCCAGGGTTTGCGAGACTCGCCACCAGCGGCCGGGTACGACCATCGAGTTTTGAATGATGTCACCGGTCTTGAGGTCAATCTCAGTTCCCTGTTCATCTTTCTTCTTCTGATCCCGCCGGAGCACCTGGAAAGCTGACACTCTTTCTCCATCAGGACTGCGAAACTGGATTTGGCGCAGATCACGTCCTACGAGCGGCTGGTTCTGTGTCTTACGTCGAGTCGCTGCCGCACCCGTCACAGTTGCCGCGGCTGGACCTGATGTGAATAGCTTGGCTCTTTCGCGGATACTCCCATGACAGTCTTCACAGGAGATTTCAATCGCAGCCCGCGGTTCGTTGTAGAGGTTGCCGTCGCCATGCGTGTCCTGACGGAAGTGGCAGTCCACGCAATGCATCCCTTTCTCTAAATGGATGTCGTTGAGGTGAACGGCCTTCTTGAACTTGTCCGGATCATCCGCCGACACCTGGCTCCCGGCGGCGTCGAGCAGATTCCCCTTGCGATCCCGTTTGAAGACTTTGCGAAACATCCAACCGTGACCGTGGAAATCTCCAAACTGCGTGTTCTTCAACATCGAGTTGAAATCGGCTGTGCCGGTTTGTGAAAGGAAATTCAAGTCCGACCAAAGCCCGCGCATGCTGGCAGCTTCCGGATTGCGATCAAGTTTCTCAGCTTCCTCATCCTGCGACGGATTGTGCTGCACTTTCGGATACATCTTGTCGCCATCGCTTTCGTTGTCCCACCAGGTCATGCCGAGGTAGGTGGCGACCATGTTTGTCCCGGGGTGCATATGACAGACCATGCACTGCGACGTCGGAATCTGGCTGGTGAATTGATGTTTGATCGGGTGGCCCGAGATGTTCTTCTGAATACTAGGATCGCTGGTTTGCGAACTGCCCATGTTTCCGGCGGTGCTATAGGCGGCAGAGTGAGTTGGGTCGCGATCGTTCGCATAGATCACATGACAAGCGGTGCATCCTGATGAACGAAAGTCTCCGGGATGATCATTTGTGCCAAGGAAGTTGAGGGTCGGATCAAGCAGCCGCGTTTTTTGTAATCCCAGAAAAACTGGATCGGTGCGATTGTTGGATCCAAATCCGCGCGGACTTAGTCCTTTGTCGGGTTTGCCTGGCTCCTCTTCTCTGTCCGGCAGCCCAACTTCCTGCCGGCGTCTACCTCCGCGCTCGAAGACACGCAGGACATTGCCAGGTTGAGAGATTTCCCAACGCGGCAGGGGATCGAGGAACTCAAGCAAGCCCCTGGTGCGTCGTTCTTCCAGCGTTGGCTGCGGCACCTGGATCAAACTCTGCGGATCGCCGCTGTCGCTATAGCTCTCTCCAAAGCGCGCATCTTTGATCGGAAAGCTGCCATTGTTGTAAAGAGCAGCTCCCCAGAGCATTGCGCCGTGAGTCATCATGCTCCGGGCCACATTTTTCGTCTCAATTTCGTGGCAGCTGCTACTGCCGCAGGTTTTGGCCGCGACGCGGGTATCGCCGGGGTTCACGAAACGCACAAACTCCCAACTCTCGCGCGTAAGCAAGGTGTTGCTGCGCTCCGGGTTCGCACCGGTGTACTTTCCATCTCGCTTCCATTCATCAGGGAACCGCGCCCGGACGTGGGCCTGCTTCTTGATTCGGTCTATATCCTTAGGGTCTTCGCTGGTCTTTCTTGGGAGAGGATTGCCGCCGTGACAAGCCGTGCAGCTGAGACCGACGGCGTCTTTGCCATCCTTGAGTTTCGCCAGGGTCTCGGTAGTCCCGTATTTGTGCATCGGCTCGATCTGTCCGTGGCAGGTGGTGCAGCCATCAGGTTGGGGAGCTGGCGTTGTTTGCGACGCGTCCTGCACAACTCGGCTGGTCTCAGGTGGAACTGACCCGTTAGGCGGCAGAGAGAGAGATGCTGAGCCAGAAGCAGACGAATGTGTAGTCCACACCAGCAGGGTAGCGAACAACGCCAGCGCAATGATCGTCACCAGCAGTCCAGGTTGTTTGCCGCTTAAGAATGATCCACGAAACCACACGAAACCGCACGAATCAGAATTCGTGTCGCTTAGTGTGGTTTCGTGGATCGTTCTTTCTGTCACGCTTTGCACAAGTTCAGAAAATAAACTTCAACTGAGTAAACAGCGAGTAGAGCGGCTTGCTTGGGTTAATCACGTCCGGCTCGCAGAAGTCTCCGACGTTGGGCGGACAATTCCGCGAGCGGTCGGTAAAAATGTCCCGAAACCCCCGGCCAGTCTGCAGGGTCGCCGCCCCGAATGTGATCTGTACGTTATTTACCAGGAACGGGCGGTAAGCCACCCCGAGACTGTAGTCGAATCCGATGTCGTGACGAATACGGTTCTGAAACAGCAGGTACTCCAACGGTTCAGTGCGATGAAACCGAAGATAGTTGACATTGAATACCGCTTTGACTCGCTGCGTCACTTCGACGTCAACCCCTGCGTTATAAATGAAGATCCCCGGATTCACAAAATTTGATTGCCCCTGCGTTTTGCTGCTGCGCAGGCTCGGCAAGAGACTGTTTGGCTGGACCAAACCCACGCCTGTTTGCGTCAGGCGAATGCCGTTGCGGTTCCAGAAAGAGAACTGACCACCCACAAAGTTTGGGTCGTCGAAGATCGCGTCGAAGCCTGTCCCCTTTTCGTCAGTAGGGTTCTGGTCACCTTGGGCCCAAAAAAAGGACCCTCTGAAGCGCAGGTAATCCTTGTCGATAGATGCTTCGACGGCGGCCATGTGCGATTTCACCCGCACACTGCGTCCGGCTATAGGGTTGCGACTGTCGCGGCCGAAGGCGTAGTAATAAGAGTTTGTTAGATTCAATCGGCCCAGATGGCCGTCACCATTCACGCCAATGTAGCCAACCTTAAGCGCGTGGGGACGGACGTCCCCGATTAATGATGGCCGCACCAGAAAACCGTTGCGATCAAACTCGATGCTGCTCCGATCGTCGTTAAAGTGAAGGTTGGCCTGGATCGTGTAACCCCTGGTGATGAAATCCTGACGAAACAGGTTCGCGATGTAAACGTTCTGATGCCTCGTGTCGAAGCGATTCAAGCCGCTATTGGTGTCCTTCTCAAGCATCGAGAAGTAGAGACCATTGAACTGATAGCGGTTGTTGTCAAACGCACCGAAGATGCGCGCCCCTAGGTTGTTATCCGAGAAGATGAAGCCGCGGAAATCGGAAACAAAGGGTTGGATCCCGGCGCGCACTGACACGAAGTCGTAGTTTTCATTCACGTCCGTCAGCTTCACTTCCCCGAACGCCTCTTCCAGCGAGAAGTGCGTGCTGGTCCGATTAGTTCCTCGCCGAACGTCGATGTTCACCACGCCATTTTCGCGGGCGTTGAGGTAGTTGGGAACATTGAATGTCGGCGAGATCTTGATGGCCCATTCCCTTGGTTTGAAAACGGTATCGCCATGAAAGAGCTCAAAAGTGAGCTGGACTGTTTCACTAAGCGCCAATTGCTCTGGCTGACCGAAGAACTCGCCGCTGATGGCCTCGTCGGTACTGACGTCTGAAGAGGTTGGCACTCGTCGCAGTTCGACGGTGGACGTGCTGGCCCCCGAAAGGATCATGAAGAGTTTGTTGCCCTTGATCGGATAGTCGCCTTTGAGGACGCTTTGATTGTAAGGATCCCACCAGCGGCCTTTTTTGAACGGGATGTCTCGCCCTCGAGCTCCGCGATCGCCGTAGCGATCGTATTCGGGAAAGCCGATGCGCCAACGATCTCGGGCTTCGCGTCGCTCGGCACTTACTTGTGGTTCAGAAGAAACGCTCTTGTCGCCGGCATAGCCGATGGGTTTGTCTGCGGTTGTTGCCGGAACCGGTTCGGGCTTTCCTTCTTCGACCACAAGATCGAGTGGCTCCTGTTGCCCTCCCTGGATAATCACGTTCTCGAGAGCGTCACCGCGGGGCAACGCAAACGCGCCGTAGCTCTTATCTTTTTCAAACTTACCGAGGTGAGGTCTTTCGATGGTTACGCGATAGGCGCCGGCAGGCAGTTGAATCGAGTATGACCCATCGTTGCCGGTGCGCGCGCGCCTGGATTCGCTGGTAACCTGGTTCGTGAAGACTATGCTTACGCCCGAGACTTTCGCGCCGGCGGCATCGCGGGCAACACCGCTGATTCGGCCCTGCTCCTGACCAAACACGTTGACTCCCGCTGCCAATACAACTGACAGCAACAACAAAGCGTGTCGCAACGCTGGGGTTGAGTTTGATCGTTGCATCAGCTAGGGAATTACTCTGTGAAAACTCAAAAGTCGACTCTCACAGCGGTTCCGTAGTGCAATCTCTAGTTCCGCGTATGATCGTCCGTGGTGCCAGGCACCCGTGGCTGATGCGATGGCGCCAGGAACGGAAAAGCGCTCCGCAGTGGAACCTCGTTACCGTTGGCATTATCGGGTAGCGGCTGCCTGTTGTTGATTAGGAAATTGAGAATGTCCACCACATCGTCAGTCAACCTACGCCCATTGGGGAAGGCGGCCTCTGAATTGGTACCCGTATTGGGCACGGTAACATCCAGGCGGAGATAGTCACCCCTCCTCACGAGCAAATCCTCAAAAATCGCGATGCTGGTAGCGTCGGTGCGGTAGAAATTCGCAAGGGTATCGAGAATCCCCGGCCAGAAAAGTCGGTTGGCGTCATCGACTGGTGTCCCAGCGTTATGACCATTCTTCTGATTGAAAGGTATAAGAACCACGTTCACTGCCGGGTTACCCATACGATCTATGCTGATCCAGCGGCCGACGCCCGCGACCTCACCGGTGCGCGAGTTGTGGAACTGGGGTGTGCGACGCTGACTTTCGATGATTACGCCAATCTGATTGGCGTTTCCCCGAATCAGCGCCATGGGCATACTCAGGGCAATAGCCATTGTGTTGTAGCCGGCAAATGTGTCACGGCCGCGGCTGAATACGCCGGGATTTGGCTGGCCTGCGCGGATTGACGCATTGAAGCGTCCGAAAGCGGGAATATCGAAAAAGAACGGATCGTCGGTTAACCCGGCGAAGAAGATCACATTACTCTGCGGATCCGTAGTTAATACTGGCGTGGGTGCGACGTCCGCGGTATTGCTTGAGTTGGTCGATGGCGCAGTGAAAGTTCTACCGTTCGGTAGATTGATAGTGGCTATCTGCGCCTGCGGAACGCCGCCAACCGAAACGCGTGTTGAGAAGCGCACGTCGATGGCGCCATCGGGCCTGGCGTCGCCCGTGTTTTCGAGCTCAAACCGGTAACGCATAGCCGGGTCGAAGATTCCGAAATTTGACGCTTCGCCGGGAACGATAAATCCATGCACCGTCATGATCAGAATTAGCCGCGAGTTGTCGTTAGGGTCGCGGAAGAAATAGACGTCGTTTAGATCGGCGCCGCTATCGTGAGCCACAAAAGGCGCGTCGCCATGATCGGCAGCCTCAAACCTTGCGGGCGGAGCCAACATGACGGCAATGACGAGTAGCACCGCCAGACCAGCAACCGGAGGTTTTCTTACGAGATCCATCTTTGCCTCCTCACAATTATCCGCAACCTTTTCAGTTTGCATTCCTTAAAGCCCACTTCTCGTTCAGACCGTTGCTCAAATGTCCGATATGCTTCAGCTTGTCGTCAAGATTGCCTACACTCAAGCCTGATATCATCCGTTGCCTCGTATATTGACTGTTGCCAATCTCGACGACAAGCTGATGAAGCATATCGGACATTTGAGCAACGGTGTCATCCTGCCGGGCCAAAGCGTAGACGGTACTCACTGGATTCAAGAAAAGCTTTGACCATCTCCGCGTTAACGAAGTTGCCATTGAACTGGTTGAGCTTCGCCAGCCAGAAATGGTAACCGTCAAAGTTATTGTCGGGCGCGGCGTTTGGATTGCGTCGCAGATAGCCGAAGTACTGCATCAAAACGAACGCCTTATTAAACTCCTGGCGTCCGAGCACTGAATTCTCAGCGACCCGCCGCAATACCCGCGCCCGCGCGGCCGTATCCGCCGTGTTGGTTGCTGAGCCAAACTCATTGAGTGCCGCTTGACGCTCCGCGGCGCTGGGTGTTACGCCGGCGTTTGCGTAGAGGGTGTCAACGAATACCGGGGGTGCGAGAGTTTCCGGATAGGTCGTCGTGAAGCGCGACCTCATAACAAAGTGCGCCATGAAAGCAAGCTTGTTATCATCCAGCAGTTGCTCCCAGCCCGCTCGACCAACAATTACACCTTTGCCAATTCGCTGTGTATCAGGCAGAAATTCCTTGAGCTTGACGGGTACCGGTGCGCCAGGCAGGTCGCGATACGCAACTTTGTAAGTGCGGTAGACAAGAAATCCCGTTTCCTGAAACTCTATCGAGAGGAAGAAAGCGGCTGAGACGTTGATACGCCGCAGTTCCAGGCACGAAAGGTTGCTACCACAGCTGGTTATCTGTTGTTCCCAGAAATCCCGTCCGGCCTGATCCGGCACGCGGTTCAGGAAATCACCGTAGTGTTGGTTAACGAAAAACCGTGCGGTGTCCACCGGGTTGAGATTCAACTGAACCGTATCGTTATCTACAATCGTCAACGTTGCCGTATTCAGACCGCCGAGAACTGACCCGGACGGATTGCTCAGAGTCACCGCTAGCGTCTGATCAGTTTCCACAAACACATCATCCGTTACGATTACGATAAAGGTTTTGCTCGTCTCTCCGGGGTTGAACGTCAGCGTACCAAAGTGGGCGGAGTAGTCGGCCCGGTCCGTAGCGGTGCCGTTCACGGTGGCGAAATCCACGGTTGAAGTTGCCGTAGTGTCGCCAGTGCGCACAACCGTAACGGTGGCAAACCCGGCTCCTTCGCTCACGCTGAAGTCGATGGTGCTGAACTGCACGGTAGCGGCGCCTGCTGCCGGAGGAGGAGGAATCACGCCCTTTGGCTGCAAAGCAGGTTGAAGGTCATTTGCGTTATTTGTGGTTAGGCGGATCAGTCCGGTTCCGTCCCCGTTCATTAAGTAGATTTCCAGATTGCCGTCACGGCTAGTCGCGAAAGCTACCCTGGTCCCATCGGTAACTTGGGATGGATCCACATCAAGCTCGACATTGTTGGTTAGCCGGACTTGATTCTGCCCAGTGGCGCTCATTGAATAGAGTTCATCAGTGTCGTCCCGATTGCTCAGGAATACAATGCGTTGTGAAGACCAGGAGGGATTAGTGTCATCACCCACAGAGGTTGTCAGCCGCGTCGGGGGAGCACCGACCGATCCCGTCACGCCCATCGCATAGATCTCATACTGGCTATCTTCCCGGGTACTGGAAAAGGCCATTGAGAGCCCATCAGGAGAGAAGGAGAAAGCAGCATCATCGCCAGGGTGATTCGTGAGGTTTGATTGATTGCTCCCGTCGGCGTTCATCAAATAGATCTCATCGTTGCCGTCACGGTTACTGACAAATCCAATCTGCAATCCGTCACGCGTCCAGGCTGGAGCCAAATCACCCGCAGTGCTATTGGTCAACCTGGTTTGCCCACTGCCATCCGCGTTCATGACATAAATCTCCGCGTTGCCATCACGCGTGCTGACAAAGGCAATTCTTTGATCGTCCGGCGACCAGGCCGGGCTATGATCTTCGCCGGCTTCCTCAGTCAACCTCGTCTGTCCGCCACCGTCCGCGTCCATCGTGTAGATTTCCGCGTTGCCATCGCGATCGCTGACGAAGGCGATCTTGCCGATTATTCGGTCGGCGGCCAGGGCGGTCGGTGATGAATCAGATTGCACCGCTGGCCGCTTTCGAATTTGGTGATTGACCGGTAATCGGGCTGACGTGGTGTGCGAGGCTTCGGACAAGCAGAACCCGCACACCACGATGCAACTCAAGATGCGTACGGTCGCTGTGATGGTAGATCTGCTCATTAGTTTCCCTGGATGCACGTCCAAAAGAGCATTTGTCGTACCGAGGCCGGCATAAAGTGAATCAGTGTCGCGACCTTAGTTGAGGGAACTGACGAGAGTCAAGGGATTTTTCCTTTTTCTGCAATAGACTTCCGATCTACCTTGAAAGGGCTCACGATCGACAGACTAATACTCTACGAGCGACCTGGTCGCATTGGATTGTAGTGAGACCGATGTCACAGAGAATCATCTTGACTGAACGAGGTTTAGTGAATAAATTGAGCGGACATGTTGGGTAGCCCGTCCTTTACCAGCCTTTTTTATGATCAACATGGGTAGCCGAT
>JAMQPI010000024.1 GCA_023717565.1 Pyrinomonadaceae bacterium
CACCATTGCGGGCATCTGACGGGTGATGTACCATCCCAACTCCTAAGTCGAACCACAATTGTTTGAGGACTGCCGGATGAGAATTGCACTCGCCAGTGATCACGCCGGGTTTGCTGAAAAAGAAAGATTGAAACCCCTGCTGAGTGATCTCGGAATTGAGTTTGAAGACCTTGGGACCACGTCCGACGAGTCGGTGGATTATCCCGACTACGCCGTTCGCGTTGCCCAAGCCGTGGCTGAGGGTCGCGTCCAGCAGGGACTCCTTGTTTGCGGATCAGGGACGGGAATGGCGATTACCGCTAACAAGGTGCCGGGCGTGCGCGCGGCCGTGGCCTGGTCGGACCAGACAGCGCGGTTGGCGCGCCAGCACAACGATGCCAACGTGTTGGCAATCGGCGCGCTGACAACACCGCTGGGCGATATCCCCAATATCGTGCGCGCCTGGTTTGCAGCGACCTTCGAAGGTGGTCGCCATAGCGGCCGCGTCCAGAAGATAAGCAATATAGAATCTGCGAAAAGGTAAAAACCGAATGACCGATCCCAGAAACGCTTCGCTCTCTGATGTTGACCCCTTGATCTCAGAGGCCATCGACAACGAGGTGGCCCGACAAGCGAATGGCCTTGAACTGATTGCTTCAGAAAACTTCGTGAGCGAAGCCGTGCTCGAGGCAATGGGCTCAGTTTTCACGAACAAATACGCCGAGGGCTATCCGGGGAAGCGTTACTACGGCGGTTGCGAATGGAGTGATGTAGTAGAGCAAACAGCTATCGATCGCGCGAAAGAACTTTTCGGCGCTGATCATGCTAACGTGCAACCTCACAGCGGCGCCCAGGCAAACATGGCGGTCTTTATGGCGGCGATCCAGTATGGGGACCAAATCCTGGGCATGAACCTTTCGCACGGTGGCCACCTGACCCACGGTCATCCGATGAACTTTTCCGGTATCAGTTACAAAGTTGCTGACTACGGCGTCTCCCGCGAGACCGAACAGATCGATTACGACGAATTGCAGCGCATTGCCGAAGAGCACAAACCAAAACTAATCGTGTGCGGCGCCTCCGCCTACCCGAGGATTATCGACTTTAAGCGCATCGGTGAAATCGCCGTCGGAATCGGCGCGCGAGTGTTTGCTGACATCGCCCACATAGCGGGGCCCGTAGTCGCCGGCCTGCATCCTTCGCCGGTGCCGCACTGCGATTATGTGACCACGACAACGCACAAGACTCTGCGCGGGCCGCGTGGTGGGTTGATCCTTTGCAAGCAAGAACATGCGAAGGAGATAGATAGGAAACTCTTCCCGGGAGTTCAGGGCGGTCCATTGATTCACATAATAGCTGCCAAGGCGGTGGCGTTTGGCGAGGCACTCCGCGACGACTTCAAAGAGTATCAACGTCAAATTCTGGCCAACGCCAAGATCCTTGCGAGCGAGCTGCAAGAGCAGGGACTGCGCCTGGTTTCCGGCGGCACCGATAATCACCTGATGCTGGTCGATGTGTGGATGGACGGGCAGGGAATTACCGGAAAGGACGCCGAGAAGGCACTCGAAGCGGCTCACATCACGGTAAACAAGAACACAATTCCCTTTGACCAGAACAAACCTTTCGTTGCCTCCGGTCTTCGCATCGGCACTCCTGCCGTCACCACGCGCGGAATGAAGGAACCGGAGATGCGCGAGATTGGCCGGTTGATAGCGGAGATCATTCACGCCCCCGAATCCGAGGAAGTGCGTCGCAGTGTGCAAGACGGCGTTGCGAACTTAGCGGCGCGGTTTCCGCTGTACACAAACCGCCTCAAAACGGGGAAACTACCCGCAACCGTGAGTGCTGGCTGATTTGTCTGGAGTCAAATGAACTTTTTCAAAGCGGCGGCGTTGCTGTGCATAGTGGTGGCTTGCACCGAAATAGTTGAAGGGCAGTCGACCACCCCCACGCCCGCGGCCAAGCCTGGGTTGCCTGCTATTTTCGCCATTCAACCCAAGGTCATCGAGGATCCGTCAGTACGCGCAGGATGGCGCCGTTATCAGTTCGGCGACGACCCGGCCTTCAGCGTCATCCTCCCAAGCCCGCCTGAAGCCATTGCCGAGAGAACCAAAGGGGACAGCGTCGTTTATCTGTATATGTCTGTTACCGACACCGCCGTTTATGGCGCGGCACGTATGACGGGTCTCGGAGTCGATATGGAGCGGGCACCAGAAACCGAGCGCCAGGGGTATTTCAGAAATTTCATTGAAGGTTTTGCCAAGGGTTTCCAGGAATCTGTGAAAAAGAACAATTACGAACTGAACCTGCTGGATCCGAAGAAAGCAATCGCTGCGGGGCGCGAAGCGTTTCAACAGGATTTGACCGTTGGGCCATATCAGGGCTCAGCGCAACTTGTGTTTGTGGGTTCGGGAGCTTTCTGCGTCTTGTCTATTTGGAATCCGCAGTCTCCTCCTGCAAATGGCGTGACTTTCTTCAACTCTTTCCAGCTTACCGGCACACCGAAGTGAAATCATTGAATCAGGTTCGCTCAGTTCAGTAGCCCATCAGCGTCGATTGACCGCTTCGCCCGAAGCGATTAGTTGAACCTGGGGAGGCAAGCGAATCCTCAACAGGCAGTGTGGACGATTCAAACTCTCACTCCTCTTAGGAAAGGAAGAATCCAATGGAAAGAGAAACTCCCACTCAAAGTGAAACCAGCCCTGTTACCACTCCGGACGAGAACAAGACCACCTCGCCAGAAGGGTCGACCAGCTTGAATATCGGTGGACAAGACTATGCGATGAGTGGCATCGCCGAGGAATATCACAGGCAAAGTGTATCTGGGGCTCGGTGGTTTTTCTGGATTGCCGCCCTCTCGATGATCAATTCAATTATCTCGTTGATGGACGGCCAGTGGAATTTCCTCGCGGGACTGGGAATGACGCAAGTCATCTCTGGTCTGGCCATCGCTCTGTCACAAGATTTGGGTAGTGCGGTAACCGTCGTGGCACTGGTTCTCGATGTTCTCGTGGCAGGAGTGTTCGTGGCCTTGGGATTGTTCGCGCAAAAGGGCCACAGCTGGGCCTTTATTGTGGGAATTGTAATCTACGCCTTTGATGGATTGATCTTTCTCCTGGTGCAGGATTGGTTCTCGCTGGCTTTTCACGGTTTTGTTCTGTTCTGTCTCATCAGGGGGTTGATGGCGCAGAACAAATGGAAGCAGGAGCAACGTGAGGTGCCCGCGATCACTTAGGCGACGCAATGGAAGAAATCTTCGGACCAGACGGTTTAATCGCAAAGGCGCACGCCGAATACGAATATCGGCCCGGCCAGATTCAGATGGCCGAGGCGGTGATGCGTGCGTTCGAAGATAGACACCATCTGATCGTTGAAGCGGGAACGGGAACCGGAAAAACCCTGGCGTATCTCGTCCCGGCGGTGGCGGCAGCGCTCGGTGGTCGTGGCCGTGTGATCATTTCGACCGGCACGAAAAACCTCCAGGAGCAGCTGATGGAGAAGGACATTCCTTTCCTGCAGAGCGTGATGCCGAAGAAATTCAAGGCCGCTTATATGAAGGGGCGAAATAACTACGTCTGCCTGCAGCGACTCAACCGGGCGCAGAGTTCTCCGGTTCTCGACGGGCTTGATGAGGTTGACTACTTTGAGGATGTAACCAATTGGTCGAGAGAATCTCCCACAGGTGACCGCTCGGAGTTGGCAAATCTCCCCGAGCATCTTTCTTTCTGGCGCCACATCGACGCACGTTCCGACACCTGTATCGGTCAAAAGTGCCCGGACTTCGATCCCTGCTTCATTACCCGGATGCGAAATCGAGCCCAGGAAGCCGACATCGTAGTGGTTAATCATCATCTTTTCTTTGCCGACCTGGCGCTCAGAAACAGCGCCTACGGCAATGTCTTGCCTGACTATTCCGCCGTTATTCTCGATGAAGCACATCTGATTGAAGACGTAGTCTCGGAATACTTTGGGGCCCAAGTTTCGAACTATCAGGTGGATGACCTGGTCCGCGACATCAGTGCACTGTCGATTGAAGATGCCGAAGTAGATCGCGAAGTAACCAAAACTTGCTTGCGAGTAGAGCGCTTTGCCGAAGATTTCTGGATGGGCTTTCGCACGGGCCGCGGTGACGAAGGGCGTTACCCCATTGTGCCTGGCACTTTCGCCACCAGGAGCACCAGCGGGGAAATCAGCCCGACTCCACTCGGCGATCGCTACATGGCGCTGGATGGCGCGCTGGTCCGCCTGGAGACGACT
>JAMQPI010000083.1 GCA_023717565.1 Pyrinomonadaceae bacterium
AATCTGGCCCACAGCTTGCGAAACTTGCGCCCTAGCGAATTCCCTTGAACGCTGCCACATTGCGCTTGAGACTTTCCGAAAGTCCTTAACCCGCTCCGAATTTTTTCCGAAACGGCCGAATAACGGCGATGCCGGAACAAACGCCACAGATTTACGGGTTCGATAACTTCCGGCTGGACGTGCCGAACCGGCAACTGCTGCGTGACGGCGAGTCGGTGCCTTTGCCGGCGAAAGCTTTTGACATGCTGGTGGTGCTGGTTGAGAACGGCGGACGGCTGGTGGGCAAGGACGAGCTGTTTAGCCGCGTCTGGCCCGATCAGATTGTGGAAGAGTCGAACCTGACGGTTCAGGTTTCAGCGATCCGCAAGGCTCTGGGCGAGCGGAAAGAAAAGCCCCACTACATAACTACGGTTCCGGGCCATGGCTATCGCTTCACGGGGAACTTTATAAGCCTGGACGAGGAAGAGGAAGAGCTGGTTGTCGAGCATCACTCGATGTCCCGCCTGGCCCTCGAGACTGCAAGTTCTGCGGGCGCAGACGAGAGTATTCTCAAGAATTTGCCAGAGCCAGAGGTCGCACATCTTACCTCCAGAAGTGAAGTCGAACCCACACAGCGCCCTCGCGGGATAGGTTGGCGCACTCTGCTATTTGCTGGCTTGGCAATGATCGCCATCCCCTTAGGGGTTATCCTGGTGCTGAAGTTATGGCGGTCATCGGAGAAGAGCGCTTCAGCATCCCCGATAAGATCTATTGCAGTGCTTCCGTTCAAGCCGTTAGTCGCCTCCAGCCGCGATGAATCGCTTGAGCTCGGAATGGCTGAAACTCTGATCACGCGACTTAGCAGTCTTCGGGAAATCAACGTGCGGCCTACAACTGCGGTACGCAAGTACAACAGCTTAGAACAAGACGCAATGGCGGCTGGTCGAGAACTCCACGTGGAATCTGTGTTGGACGGGAGCCTTCAGCAGGTGGGCGACCGCCTCAGAGTGTCGGTGAGGTTGGTCAGGGTCTCAGACGGCCAGACACTCTGGGCCGAACGTTTTGACGAGAGCTTCACAGATATCTTTGCCGTGCAGGACCGTGTTTCCGAACAGGTGACCCGCGTGCTGGCAGTGCGGTTCGGCGATCAAGAGCAGAGTCAGTTAACCAAACGCTACACGCAGAAGCCTGAAGCGTACCAACTGTATCTCAGGGGCCGCTACTTCTGGGCCAAGATGACGGCGGACGGTTTTAGAAAGAGCATTGAGTATTACAACCAGGCCATCAAGTTGGATCCCGCCTTTGCGCTGGCGTACGCCGGGTTGGCGGACTCCTACAACTTTCTGGGCAGCTTTGGTGAAATTCCGCTGCGGGAGTCACACCCAAAGGCCCGGGCGGCGGCGACGAAAGCTCTGGAGCTCGACGACCAGCTTGCTGAAGCTCACACCTCGCTGGCGGCGATCATCATGGATTATTACTGGGACTGGCCGGAAGCGGATCGACACTTCAAACGAGCCCTGGGATTGAATCCCAACTACTCCACCGCGCATCGTTTGTATTCGCAGTATCTGTCACTAATGGGTCGCCCTGACGAGGCTATCGCAGAGGCGAAGAGAGCGCTCGATATTGACCCGCTCTCGCTGGGAGAGAATCACAACGTCGGATTGGCCTTCTACCGGGCGCGCCAGTACGACGAGACTATAAAATGCGCGCGGAAGACAATTGAGATGGATCCGAATTTCATGCCTGCGCACATCCTGCTCGGACTTGCCTTTCTGGAGCAGGATCGGTCTGAGCAAGCTATCGCTGAATTTCAGACTGGACGAGAGCTTTCCGGCAACAGTACGCACCTGAGAGCGATGCTTGCATATAGCTACGCCAGGGCAGGTCACGAAAGGGAAGCACGGAAGATACTGGATGAGTTGATTCGATTCTCAGCAGATCACTACGTTTCGGCCTTTGACCTGGCAGGCGTCCATATAGGCCTCGGTGAGAATGACAAGGCTTTCATTTGGCTCGAAAGGAGTTATCAGGATCGGATGTGGATGCTGGGCTACCTCAAAGTCGAACCATTGTTCGATCCGCTTCGCTCAGATCCGCGATTCGCAGACCTCGTTCAGCGCGTAGGACTGTCTCCTAAACAACCCGGCGATGAATCGTCCTCCGCAAGTAGTTCATGAGCAGAGACGCTGTGGAAAGACCGGCTTTCGATAGTCAACGCATTTTTCAGTTTCTCTTAATCGGGAGTTCTTCCCTATCTGCCAAATCACTGCGATGCTGAAACAAAAGCAGCAGGTTTACGAGTTCGATAACTTCCTGCTGGATGTGTCAAACCGGCAATTGGAGCGCGACGGAAGGCCGGTGCCTCTATCGGCGAAGGCATTTGACATGCTGGTCATGCTGATTGAGAACGGCGGGCGGCTGGTGGGAAAGTATCAGCTGTTTAGCCGTGTCTGGCCTGATCAGATCGTGGAAGAATCGAACCTGACGGTTCAGGTCTCAGCTATTCGTCGGGCGCTGGGCGAGCGGAAAGAGAACCCTCAATACATCGTCACCGTGCCTGGACACGGTTATCGCTTCGCCGGCAAAGTGATGAGTCTCGTGGAGGAGGAGGAAGAGGTGGTGATCGAGCGCCACTCAATATCCCGCGTGGTGATCGAGACTGTTGAAGCGGGTTCGAGCGCTCAGATCAAATCAATGGCCGTGCTGCCGTTTAAGCCGCTGGTCGCCGACAGCCGAGATGAAGCACTTGAGCTTGGCATAGCAGATACTCTGATCACGAGGCTGGGCAGTCTGAGACAGTTAGTGATGAGACCGATCGGCGCCGTGTGCAGGTACACAAGACTAGAGCAAGACCCGGTCGCGGTCGGTCGCGAACAAAGGGTTGATGCGGTGCTCGATGGGAGCATTCAAAAATTGGGTGAGCGAATACGAGTAAATGTGAGGCTGGTGAGTGTGGCCGATGGGCAACAGCTATGGTCCGGTAAGTTCGATGAGAAATTCACTGACCTCTTTGGCGTCCAGGACTCGATCTCCCGCCAGGTGGCTGAAGCGATCGTAAACCTAACCGGCGGCGAAAAAGAGTCACTGGCCCGGCATTACACTGAGAACTTCGAAGCCTACCAGTTGTACCTGAAAGGCCGATACTTCCTGTACAAAATGACGGAAGAGTCTCTCAAGAAGAGCGTCGAATGCTTTGATCAAGCAATAGAAAAAGACCCGAACTATGCGTTGGCGTACGCTGGCCTGGCAGATAGCTATGTCCTGGCTAGTTTCCTGAGCATGGCTTCACCGGCGGAGTCTTATGGTAAGGCCAAGACGGCGGCAACGCGGGCACTAGAGATAGATAAAGATCTTGCGGAAGCTCACGCAACCCTGGGGTTGATTCTCATTTGGTATGAGTGGGACTGGCCCGCGGGTGAAGCTGAATTTAAGCGCGCGATAGAGCTTAGCCCGAATTATGCGATGTCTCATCAGGGGTATGGTCGAGCTCTGGCGATCGTCGGCAGATTTGATGAGAGTCTTGCAGAGATGAAGCGGGCCCAGGAGCTTGATCCGCTTTCGCTAATTATTGGCGAGGAGACGGGCACCACGTTCCTTTTCGCGCGCAGGTATGATGAGGCGTTAAGCCAGATTCGCAAGATCCTCGATATGGATTCCAGGTTTGCCTTTGCCTACATTGATCTCAGCATCGCTTTGGAACAAACCGGCAAGCCTCAGGAAGCCCTAGCTGAGTTGCGAAAGGCGTTAGATCTTGAGAGCGAAAATGCCTTCCTTTTATCACTGATGGGGTATATCTCTGCCAGGATGGGAGAAAAAGAGAAAGCGGAGGGCATCATCGAGCAATTGAAGGAATTGTCCGTGAGAAAGTACGTCTCACTTTTTCATATTGCCAGAGTCTATGCTGGTCTCGGAAACAGCGACCGGGCTTTTGAATCGCTTGAGCAGAACTATCAGGCGCGAGACTACAACATGCCGTATCTTCGAGTTGATCCTACGTTTGATAGCCTGCATTCAGACCCACGGTTTTCACATCTCGTGCGGCGCATCGGCCTCCCGTAAACGCTCACCTGAATTCCAGGGTTTTAGCCGAAGCAATAGAGCCGGCCATCCTGCGTGCCGATGACGATGCGACCACGAGCGATCGCTGGTGAGGCGGAAATGGGAGCACCGGCGGTAAACTCCCAGAGCTTGGCTCCGGTGGCGAGATTCAAGACATAGAAACGTCCATCGTTCGAACCAACGAACACGCGTCCGCCCGCTATGGCCGGAGAAGATTCAACGCGCGCCTGGGTGGTAAATGTCCAGACGCCTTTGCCGGTGGGATCTAAGCCGTGCACCATCTTGTCGCGTCCGCCCAGGACGATCCGGTCCTGGAACACTGCCGCAGATGAGTAAAAGGGAAACTTGCGTTGCGGATGCTGATAGCGCCAGGCGATGCTGCGGTCCTTGAGGTTGACCATTAACACTTCGTTGTCGAATGTTCCGTAGAAAGCCGCATCATCTTTCAGTGCGGGCGAAGCTCCGGTATATGCGCCGGACGAGATGGTGAACATTTCGCGGCCATCGGAAACGCGAATTGCGCGAAAGAGTTCATCGCAGCCGGCAATGTATGCCAGCCCATTTGAGATGCTGGGAGTCGAATGAACCGGTCCGTTCGTTTTCACTTTCCACAAAACTGATCCGTTTCGCGTCGAGAGACAGTGAAGCGTTTGATCGTAGGAACCAATCAACACTCGATCTCCCACTACCACCGGTGACGATTTAATCTCCCCGCCAGTCTTATAAGCCCAGAGCTTCTGGCCATTGGACGCATTGATAGCGTTTATCCAGCCGCCGAGGTCGCCGATAAAGACCACGCCCGCGCTGAAGGCCGGTGACGATTCGCCAATCGGTGACCCGGTCGCAAACTTCCAGTAGACGGAGCCGTTATCGAGACTAAGAGCAATCAGTTCGCCCTTCTGTGAACCCACGAATACCGTTCCGCCAACGATCGCTGCTGAAGACTCAATCGAGTCACCAGCCTCGTAAGTCCACAGAGGCTTCAGAGTAGCGGGCACGTCAGATAGTGAGACACCGGTGAGCCGGTGATTGCCGCGAAACTGCGACCAGTTGTCCGCCGGCGTGTCCTGCGCACGGACAGGAGACAGCAAGAGACAAACGTACAGAGCAATGAATAAGAATAGAGACCGCACTAATTCAACTCCTAATCTATGAAGTCAGTACCGTCTCGGTAGCATCGGGTCAACGTTGCGTCACCACTCATCATTGTCTGTTACTCACCGTTGACCCGACGCTACCGCGTGACGGTACTGACTTAATATGCTTGCTCGTAAACTTCCATGGCGCCGGCGAAATCAAACTTACGCGGGTTAAAGGTTCCGGTCCATTGCGTAGCCGCCTCCGTGGCAAGCATCTCGAGATCAGACTGCGGCACGCCCGCGGTCCTCAAACTCTGTCGCAATCCGCCCGCAGCCGCGAGCTGCTCCAGTCTCTGGGCGAGTGTCTCGAAAGAACCTCGACCGTTGGAACTTGCCTGCGCGCTCGACAACCTGAGAAGGTCGGCATATTGCTCACCGACGACCGTGCCATTCCAGCGCACGACTGAAGGAAGCAGCATCGCCAGAGCCGCACCGTGCACCGTGCTGTAATGAGTCGTTAGCGGATTGGCACACGCGTGGGTGGCTCCAAGCATGGAGTTCTCGATCGCCATACCCGCGAAATATGATCCGAGTTGCATTGCGCCGCGCGCTTCCAAATTGGTCGGTTGCTCAAGAACGATTTCGTAATTGGACTCCAGCAATCGCCACGCCTCGCGGGAAAAGAACTCTGATAGGCCACTACGTCTGGTCGTCACGTAGGTTTCAACCGCATGTGCGATCGCGTCAAAGCCGGAGGTCGCTGTGATGCTGCGTGGTTGGGAGATAGTCAGCGCCGGATCGAGCAGGGCAATGCGAAAGGCCGCTTTCGAATCACCACAAGCCATCTTGATGTGAGTTTGCGAGTCGGAAATCAGAGCGTAACTTTGCGCTTCGCTACCAGTCCCGGACGTGGTGGGAACACCAATCATCGGCAGCAGCGGTTGCTTCGCTTTGCCGTAGCCCAGGTAATCACGCATCTCGCCGCCATTAGTTAGCAGGAAATTGATTCCCTTGGCGCAATCGAGCGAACTGCCGCCTCCTAAGCCGATGATCGAATCGATGTCGTGTGGCGCCGCAAACTGGCGTCCGGCCTCGACCATGCTTGTATCAGGATTCACTTCGAACTCATGAAAGCCTGCAACCTCAATTCCGGCCAGCCGCAACGGCGCCAACGCTTCGTCGACATGACCTGAGTCAACCAAACCACGATCAGCAACGAGCAGAGTGCGATGAAAGTTAAGTTCGCGCGCTAATTCGCCGAGGCGCTCGATAGCGCCGGGTGCGAAAACTACGCGCGTCCTGGGTTGGAAGTCGAAAGGCTGCATTCTATGAAATCAATTACTCGCCGTTGCCGACTTGCGTTCGCTGATCGCGTAAATGGTGTTTTCTCCACGCAGGATCAGCATTCCGTCCGAGATCGCCGGTGTGGCCATCAACGGTTGTCCCATCGCATTTGTGGCTAGCAGTTCGAACTTGCTTCCGGCCTTCACGACAAATACATCTCCATCCTGGCTCGCCAGATACAGCTTTCCATCCGCCGCGACCGGTGAAGCGCTGAATGAACTCGGCAGTCGCTCCTGATAGACCAGGGAGCCGGTTTTCGCGTCGTAGGCGCTCAGCACACCGTTATCAGCACAGATGTAGAACAGGTCACCGTAGACGATGGGAGTCGGCGTGTACGGGCTGCCTTTGCTGGAGCGCCACGCAATAAAGTCATTGGTCTCCTGGCCCGGTTTGAGTGAGATGTCGCCCACCGCACCGGGGCGAAACGCATACATCGCGCGCCCGGGTGGGTAGCCGCCGGTAATAAAGATAAGGCCGTGAGCTATGAGCGGGGCCTGCATTTTGACCTGCGTGTCGTTGTCTGAAAAACGCCAGAGCTCCTTACCGGTCAGGGGATCGTAACCGCGAATATAGTGGCCGCCATTTGCAATCAGTTCCGTGCGAGTTTTGGTTGTATGGATGGTCGGCGTGGCCCATGAGGTGATCTCGCCGCGCTCCACACGCCAGGCCAGCTTGCCGTCTTTGAGATTGAAAGCCGCGATAAAAGACTGCTTATGCCCATCGGCCTGAACGATAACCAGATCACGATGGATGATCGGACTGCTGGAGTGTCCCCAGGAAGACTTTGGGTCGTCCCAGAGACCTGGATTCAAGACTCCCAGGTCCTGTTTCCAGATCAACTTGCCATTTACGTCGTAGCAATCCAATCCTTCAGAACCGAAGAGCGCGACCACGTATCTGCCATCAGTGACTGGGGTGGAATTGGCCTGGGTGGCCTTGACGTGTCGATTGACCCTGGGCACACCTTCGTAGGCTGTTTTGTCCCAGACAATACGACCGGTTGTCTTGTCGAGGGCGTAGATTCTCCAGGTGTGCCTCACACTGTCGTCTGCCAAACCGATCCCACGGTCCTTGGCGTTGAAAGTCGCTTTCGGATCGCTGCTGATAGCAGTGATCAGAAACACACGATTGCCCCAGACTATCGGACTGGCGTGAGAGAATCCCGGGATCATGGTCTTCCAGAGAATGTTCTGTGACTTCTCAGCGTTCCAGGTCGTAGGAGGTTTGGTGCCGTCAGCCACCCCCGCCGCATTGCTGCCGCGAAACGCTGGCCAGTTCTGGGCGAGCGTGGTTACTGGTGATAAGGGGAGAAACAGGAGAAGAATTAAAAGGTGTTTCATGGGTTTCAAGATGCGCGGCAAGCGCCGAGTACCAGTTCGCCTTGTCCCTTGAAGGGACTACGTTCGTAGCAGGATCTGAGATTCAAGATTTGAGATCTCAGACCTGAAGAATCTGCTATTAACCTCGTGTGTTCAGGTATCTTCAATCCGACAGCATCTCACTTTGGCGCGGCGGCTGCAGGCTTTGCCGCCGGAATCTCTGCCAGAGCGTAAAGCTGGTTTCGATTTGTAATGTACATCACGCCGTTGGCGGGCACAGGAGTCGAGTAAACAGAACTTCCCATGTTTATCTCGCTGACAACTTTCTTGGTCTTTCCTTCCTGCATGATCACTACGTCCCCGTCTTCATCACCGAGGTACAGTTTTCCATCGATGAGGATCGGGGAGCCCCAGACCGCGGCGAAGAGATCATGTGTCCAATAAACCTGACCAGTCTTCGCATCGAGCGCGTGCAGGAAGCCGCTGAAGTCTGCTTGGTAGACGATGCCGTCTTTGATTGCCGGAGTGGAAATAGATCGCCGAATCTTGTCGTAATGCCAAATCATTCCGGTTGTCGTAATGTCGCCGCGCTTGGTGGCATCGATACAATACATGTGGCCCACGCCCTCTCCGTGTTCCGGATCCTGGCCATTGGCGATGTATACCTTCTCTTCATAAACCACCGGCGTGGAGATGACTTCGTTCCGAGTCTTCGGCCATACGGACTCTTTCGGGTTGAGATCAAATTCCCAGAGCTTCTTGCCGGTGAGTGCTTCGTAGCCGCGAATCCAGCCGTCCCCCTGGCCGTGGATTACCTGTACGACACCGCCGATCGTGCCGACTGTTGGGGAGCTCCATTGACCATGCAGAATGCGTTCGTTAACAGAATTATCCTCCCAAACAAGTTTGCCCGTTTTCTTGTTGACCGCAACAAGCGCCGGCGCTTTCGGTGAGGGGACATTCACGTGGCTCTCGTCCTGACCATTCGAGGTGCTGACAAAGATCAGATCGCCGTAAGCAACTGGAGATGAGTTCGCCAGATTGTGCGGCAGGGAACCCACCTCTTCAATCATGTCGAAACGCCAGACCACATCGGCATTTCTGTCACCCTTTAACGTTTCGTTGGTAACCGGCCCGTCATTCTCCTTGTCGCGGAAACCCTCGGTATCGAGACACATCAACTCCGCTCGATTTGAAACGTAGTAGATCCGATCTCCTTCCACGAGCGGCGACGAAGCGACGCCCTGATAGGGCCAATCATTGACGCGTCCAGCGGCGAGTTTGTCGTGGACCATTTGCCAGAGAAACTCACCGTCCGCTTCTTTAAAGGCCATCAATACGCCCTTATCGCCCTTGATCGCCGGATCGTAAGCGGGGTTCGCCTCGTTATTAGTCCCCACGAAGACCTTGCCGCCCGAAACAACAACGTTGCCGTAAGTTTGCGAGCCCAGCAGCGCGACCCACTTAACGTTCTTCTTTGACTTCACATCCCAACTTGTGGGCAGTCCCTTCATGTTGGAAATCATGTTGCGATCGGGGGTTCCACCCCACATGGGCCAGTCGCTGGTACCCGGATCGGAAGCCTTGACTGAGGGGGCAGGAGGCAGGAGACAGACGGCAGTAACCAGAAGGACCGAAGCCAGAAGCCAGAAGCCAGAAGCCAGAAGGACTTCTGCCCTCCGGCTTGTCTGGTGGTTTCTAACCTCGGATAAGCTGATTCTGATTCCTGAATTCTGACTTCTTGCTTTAGCCATGCGGTTTCTAACCTTCGATAGCCAACTTCTGACTCCTGACTTCTGACTTCTGACTTCTTTTCTTGTCATTTGTTTGAATACACCTTCACGTTATCAAAATAGATTTCCGCCAGCGCGTTACCGAAGATACCGGGTGCGCCCTGACGGTTGGGAATCGGATCAATTCGTTCGACCATCCACGCTGACGGTTCGTTCTCGGTCGCGAGCCAGGCTTTGCCGCGCGCGAGCACTTTGCCGTCAGGTAGATTCTCGACCTGCAGCTTAAGCCGGTACCACGTATCCTGCTTCCACGCAAAGGGAACACTGACCGTGCGTGCGGTTTCGGGTTGCCAGGGTTCCAGGTGCAGCATCTGGCTGTTGCCGTAGATCGCCAGCACGTAGCGTTGCGCAATCACGCCCGCATCGCCTTGCTGGCGTCGCTTCTGCGTCGCGAAGACGTCGGCTTCCACGGTGTAGTTAGCGAGATCAGAAGGTCCAAAGTAGGCGCGAGCGCGGGTCAGAAGTGAAGTACCCTCGGTTGTTTTTACGAGCACCTTGTTGCCATTCACATCCCGCACAATGTACTTCAAGGTGGTATTGACCCAGGTTGGCGGAATGGTATTCACCGCGAGTGCGTCAAAGCTTTCGTTCCATGGCAGCGGCGGGAACACGCGTACCCCGGCCGTGCCCGTGACTTCACCTACCGTAGCTTTCACCAAACCGGCCTGCGCAATCTGATCACTCGCGACCGAATACTGGCCATCTGTTATTGAGCCCTTCAAATTGTCGAGACTCCAGGAAGCGGTGGGCTCTTCGCGGATGAATACGCCGCGGTCATCAAAGAGTCGAACCTTGAACTTCACCTTGTCTCCTGGCCTCAAAATCAACTCGGTTGGTACGATCTGAACGTGGGTCACGGGGTTGGCAGCCGCCGGCACCGGATTCACTGTCGGGGCGTCAGTCTGGGAGCGGTGTTTCTTGCCAATGGCGTAGACGTTTGAGTCAGTAACAAAATATACCCGACCATTGGAAACTGCTGCGGATGCGATTATCGCCTCGGGCAGGGCGGCGGTGCCCAATTGATCCTCATCCAGAATCTCGGCGCCGCTGGCAGTTGGCTTGAGAATGTAGAACTTGCCGTTCTCTGTGCCCACATATAATTTACCGTCGGCCAGGACCGGTGACGCCTTCTGAACCGTACCCAGGTTTTGCAGCCACAGTTGTTTGCCGCTGTTCACGTCAAAAGCGGCGAGGTTGGCCCCGTTGTCGACCTGGTAAAGACGATCGCCGTCCAGCACCGGGGAAGAGAAGCCACCTTGCCATCCATAGATGGACCATTTGGTGTTCGCTTTTTTTATCTCGCCTTTGGATCCTGCATCGACGGCCACCATCATCCCCATCTCATTGGAATCCAGGTTCTCTTCACTATGTGTCAGGATCGCGGTCGTGCCGTGGACCACCACGCCGGTATTGAGCCCGCGTTTGCTAATCTCGTACTTCCAAACCGGCTCACCGGTCTGCGGCTTGATAGCGTGGACCACACCATCGCTCGCACCCTGAATGAGCAATCGTGTGCCGTTGATATTGGCTATAATAGGCGCCGCATAGGTCGTGTCGTAAGGTCGCCCGCCGGGGGCACTGACCCAAATCGTATCTCCGGTCTTCTTATCGAACGCGATGAATCGGTGCGCGCCACGACCGTGCTGCCCCCACTGGAAAGTCACGCCGCTCACAATAACCAGGTCGCCATCAATTATTGGAGAGACGGTGCGGCCTCCGTGGGTTGTGAGCAATCCGAAGTCTTCGCCAAGGGATCGCTCCCATAAGACTTTTCCGTCTCGAGATAACGCTATAAGACTTCCGCCTCCGCTGAAGACGTAGATATTTCCAGTCGCCGGATCACCGACGGGTGACGCCCAACCGATCCGGTGTGGCGGCACGTCACTGAGGTAAATATTGAACCGATGCTCCCAGAGTAGTTTTCCGGTGTCGGCATTAAGGGCCACGACACGTTCCTGCAACGTCTCGCCCTTGCCGACCGAATTCTGTATGAAGATCCGATCACCCATCACTATGGGCGCGGAACGTCCGCCGTAAGGAGCTTTCCAGGCGAGATTCTCGCCAGAGGGCGACCATTTAACCGGCAAATTCTTTTCCAGTGAGACACCATCGCGCGCCGGCCCGCGCCACTCAGCCCAATCGTTGGCTGTTGCTGGCACGAGCAGCAACAGAGAAAGCCCTAAACACGAATAAATGGAGCGTAGGTTAGTCATTTTGGATTTCCATCATACATCTAGCTGAGGAATGTTGTAGTTGAATGATATAAAAGAAACCTGAAAGGCTGCCCGCTTTGCAACCATAAGGATGTACAATACGTACACTTGCGTTGCAGTGATTCAGTTTTTCTTGCTCGACCGTCATTACCCTCTTGAATTTACCATTAGTGATGAACTCCGAAAAGCGTGGAGGGGTCTCGCGATGATACGACCGATCGTTCTTCTCGTTTTAGCGTTGCTCTTCATTTCGTCTCCAGCTCCGGCACAGAATGCCCAACAGGAGCTCAACGATCAGATGTGGGAAGCCGTGCGCAAGGGTGACGTGGCGCTGGTCACAGCGCTGCTCGACAAGGGCGCCGACGTCAATGCGAAATTCCGCTACGGTACCACAGCGCTGTTCAAAGCGGCCGAGAGAGGCCACACGGAAGTAGTGAAGCTCCTGATTGCGCGGGGCGCTGACGTGAGCGTGAAAGATACGTTCTATGGGGCAACTGCCATGACCTGGGCGCTGCAAAATGACCACATCGGTGCTGTGGGAGCCCTCCTGGAGAAGGACACGGCCAGCGTAAACGATGTTCTGACAACTGGGGCGCGCGAGGGAAAATCCGAGCTCGTCAAGGTTGCTCTGGCCAGAGGGACCGCGAAACCGGAAACCTTGACCGCGGCTCTGGCTGTGGCAATGAACGACAAGGACAAAGTCGAGATCGCAGAGATGCTCAAGAAGGCGGGAGCACTGCCACCACTCGAGGTTGATGCTGCGACCCTGCAATCGTACGTAGGCAAATACAAGTCTGAGCAAGGCCCTGAGATCACTTTTGCTATCAAGGACGGGAAATTCATCGGCATCGCAGCGGGCCAGCAACCGTTGGTGATGATGGCCACGGACAAGACGACGTTCAGGCCCGTCGCTTTCGACGGGATCAGCATCGCCTTTACCGTCGAAGCTGACAAGGCGTCCGGATTTACATTCAAGCAAGGTCCAACTACTTTGCTTTACAAGCGAGTCGAAGAGACTAAGCCGTAAGAGTCAGTGGTCAGTGGTCAGTTGTTTGTGTTTTGTACTTTGAACTTGGTACTTTGAACTTCTCGTCTACCGCGTTGAGGCAAGTTTCAATTACGAATCCAGGCACCGACTGCTGACCACTGACAACTGACCACGGACAACTGACCACTGACCACGGACAACTGACCACTGACCACTGACAAAAACCCAATGAAACGAATCACGCTCCTCCTCCTTCTCCTCTTTCTTATTTCTTTCAACACGCACGCGCAAAACTGGCCGCAGTTCCGCGGGCCGGGTGCTTCGGGCGTTGTCGAAGGGCAGCCAGCCGCCGTCAGTTGGGACGCGCAAAAGTCTGTCAACACTCGTTGGAAGACTGCCATCCCAGGACTCGCGCATTCCAGCCCGGTCGTCTGGGGTAACAAGATATTCGTTACCACCGCCATCACCAGCGCAGCAAAAGATGAAACGCGCTTCGGTCTTTACGGCGACGTCGCACCGGTGAAGGACGATCCCAAGCATACCTGGAAGGTTTTCGCGCTCGACAAGCAGACAGGCAAAATCCTCTGGGAGCGCATTGCCTATGAAGGACTCCCGAAAGTAAAGCGTCACCCGAAATCAACTCATGCGGATTCAACGCCGGCCACAGATGGCAAGCACGTTATCGCTCTCTTCGGTTCTCATGGTCTCTACGCTTACGATCTGAACGGAAAGCTGTTATGGAAGCAAGATCTCGGCGTGCTCGATGCTGGATGGTTCTACGACCCGGACTACCAGTGGGAATATGGAGCGTCACCCATCATCTACAAGAACATGGTGATCGTCCAGGCCGATGTTCAGAAGAACTCATTTATCGCAGCTTACGACATCAAGAACGGTAAGCGTCTGTGGCTGACTCCGCGTGAAGAGATTCCCTCGTGGAGCACCCCCACCGTGTACGAGGGTAAGAATCGCGCCGAGCTGGTAACCAACGGAACCAATGCCATCAGAGGCTATGATCCCGTGACTGGAAAAGAACTCTGGCGCCTGGGACCAAACTCCGAAGTCGCCACACCGACCCCGATCTTCGCGCACGATCTCATTTACGTTACGACCGGCTACCGAGTCATTCAGCCCATTTATGTAATCAAGCCGGGGGCTGCGGGCGACATCTCACTCAAGGATGGCAAGGAGTCGAGTGAGTTCATTGCCTGGAGCAAGACTCGGGGCGGTCCGTATATGCCGACGCCAGTTATCTACGGTGACCTGCTTTATGTCGTTTCAAACCAGGGAGTGCTTACTACATACCAGGCCAAAACGGGAGAGCGTGTCTATCAGGAACGCCTCGGCGGCAAGGGTGGCGCTTTCACCGCTTCACCTGTTGCATCCGACGGCAAGATCTACCTCTCAAGCGAAGACGGCGAAATATTTGTAGTCAAGGCTGGGCTAAAGTACGAACTGTTGGCCACAAATCCCGTGGGCCAGGTGATGATGGCTACACCGGCGATTTCTGATGGCCTGGTTATTGTACGCGGAGTCACCCACCTGTTTGCCTTCGGCGGACCACAGGATGCGAAGGCTAAATCAGCGAAGGCGGGCAACTGAGTTCAGCTAGCTAAGGGTGGGTCATTGTAAGTAAGAACAAGAAGTAAGTAAGAACAAGAACCATCCACGAAGACAACACGAAATAACACGAACAAGCGCTCTTTTAGTGTTATTTCGTGTGATTTCGTGGATCGTTTCCTAGTTTTAAAAGGACCGGCAAACAGGTTAAGGAAATCCTATGAAAATGTTTACCCGCATGAGCGTCGCTTTGGTAATCACTCTGGTTGCGGCTGTGGTGTTTCTCAACTCGACGACGGGCGCAACCAACGTCGGGAATTGGCCGCAATGGCGTGGGCCGGAAGGGCAGGGGATCTCGGGAGAGACAGGGTTACCCGTCGAATGGAGCGCCACTAAGAACATCAAGTGGAAGACTGCGATTGCGGGCCGCGGCCACTCGTCGCCGATTGTCTGGGGTAACAAGATCTTTCTAACGACGGCGCTCGACGGTGAAGTGATTCCTGGAGCAAAACCGGGCGTTATGCATAAGCTGCTCGACGGAACTGACTTCGTTCACCCGGACGCAGTGGGTGCGGATCGTAAGCACACCTTCAAAGTTATCTGCCTTGATCGGGAGACAGGCAAAATTCTTTGGGAGCGCGTGGCCTACGAGGGATCGGTGGCCGACAGCCGTCACCAAAAAGCCAGCTTCGCCTCCTCAACGCCCGCCACAGACGGCAAATACGTTTTCGCTTTCTTTGGCACCGAAGGGCTTTACGCTTATGACTACAGCGGCAAACTCGCTTGGAAGCAGAACCTTGGGACGCTCGGTACTGCGAGTGTTGGTTACGGAGTGTCGCCAATTCTCTACAAAGATTTAGTGATCATGCAGTGCGACGACAGTGGTGGTAAGTCGTTCATCGCGGCCTTCGCCAAGAAGACCGGCAAGCAGGCGTGGCGCACTGAACGCAAAGTCGACGTGACCTGGAGCTCGCCCGTATTAGTTCGCGCCGGCACTCGCACTGAGTTGATCGCCAGTGCCGCGGAGGCAATCATCGCTTACGATCCGGCGACAGGAAAAGAACTCTGGAGGCACAAGGGCCTGGAGAGCAACGCTGTCCCTACTCCGGTGGTGTTGAAGGATCTGGTCGTGGTGACATCCGGTTCCCCGAAGAAGGTCGCGCTCGCCCTCAAGGCGGGAGGTAGCGGCGATGTTACTGGAACTTCCCAACTCGTCTGGTCCTACAACAAGGGCACGGCCTACGTTCCTTCGCCAATTCTTTATGGCGATTATCTCTACTTGATGACGGGCAACGGCTCGATCAGTTGCCTCCAGGCCACGACCGGGAAAGTGGAGTACGAGGGTGCGCGCGTGCCGAAACCGACGATGTTCATGGCTTCACCCGTCGCCTACGAGGGCATGATTCTCTTAACCAGCGAAGAGGGTGACACTTTCGTTCTGAAGGCGGGTCCGAAGCACGAGGTCTTGCATACGAACTCCCTCGGCGAACCTGTTTACGCTTCGCCGGCGATCGCCGATGGCCGGATTTTTATTCGCGGCGAACAGAACATCTACTGTATTGGCCAGTGATTCTCCGTAGTAAAGGAAACCCAATGAAATTCGTCGGCCGCATTAGCATCGCTCTCGTTATCAGCTTTCTTTCAATCGTCGCGCTCTTTACTTCCATCGTCGGGGCTTCGGGAAGCAATTGGCCTCAGTGGCGAGGGCCTGATGGTCAGGGCGTCTCCACCGAAAAGAACCTGCCAACGGAATGGAGTGCCACGAAGAACATCAGATGGAAGACTCCGATTGCCGGTCGGTCACATTCGTCGCCCATTGTTTGGGGTGACAAAATCTTCGTGACGACTGCAGTTGAGGGTCTGATCGTGCCTGGAGCAAAGGCCGTCAAGCATATGCTCGGCGACAAGGAGTTCTTGCACCCGGACAGTATCGGCGCAGATCGCAAACAAACTTTCAAAGTCATTTGTCTTAATGCCACCACCGGCAAGATTTTGTGGGAGCAGACTGCATTCGAGGGCACACCTTATGATAACCGTCATCGTAAGAGTTCTTTTGCGGCCTCGACTCCGGCTACCGACGGCAAGTTTGTCTACGCATTCTTCGGCTCGGAAGCCTTTATGCTTTCGACATGAAAGGCAAACTTGTATGGAAGGCTGACCTCGGCAAACTCGGGACGGTTGGGATGGGTACCGGAACTTCACCAATCCTTCACGACAACCTCGTGTTCATGCAGTGTGATGAGGAAAACGGAGAGGCCTCGTTCATCGTCGCGCTTGATAAGAAAACCGGCAAGGAAGTCTGGAAGACTCCTCGCAAAGTACAGGTCAGCTGGTCGACTCCAATCCTGGTTCGAACGCTCAAGCGCACTGAACTTATCACCAGCGGTACTGAAGCGATTGTTGCCTACGATCCGGCCACCGGCAAGGAACTGTGGCGCCACAAGGGCGTGGAGAGTAACGCAATCCCTTCTCCGGTGGCGAACAGTGAAGCGGTGTTTCTCTCCGCAGGTTTCCCGGCGAAGATAGTGATGGCTATTCGACTGGGCGCCGCAGGCGACCTTACGGATTCCTCGAACGTTGCCTGGAAGTACTCAAAAGGCACAGCCTATGTTCCCTCTCCAATTCTCTACGGCGACTATCTCTACCTGACAACGGATCGCGGCATTCTCACTTGCCTCAATGCCAAGACCGGCGAATTGGTATATGAAGGCGGCCGGGTTCCGATTCCGGCGACGTTCACCGCCTCACCCGTTGCTTTCGACGGTAAGATTCTGCTGACCAGTGAAGACGGCGACACTTTCATGGTCAAAGCCGGCCCAAAGCATGAGATTCTCGGCAACAACTCGGTGGGTGAACCTGTTTACGCCTCTCCCGCGATAGCTGATGGACGGATCTTCATCCGCGGAGAGAGGAACCTCTATGCGATTGGGAATTAGCGACTCGCTGTTGGGAACATCCTGAGAGCCAGCCGCGTCTAAGGTACTGGAAGTGTTAATATCCTGAATCTGGAAACCGTTTCATAGATGGCGGCAGAAGTAATCGACCTAAGTGTCCTGAAACTGAAGTAATCCGCGAAATCACACGAACGACACCGATTTTTGTTAGTGTCTCTTCGTGTGATTTCGTGGTTCGTGACTTGAGCAGTTTCAGAGTCAACGGGCTAACAGGACTGATCGACACATGGACATGCAGAACTTGTCGAGGAGATACGAAGATGTTTGAGCAACAAGAATCCACCCCCTGGTACCGGTCTCTAGCTGGTTTGATTGCGGCATCAATATTGATACCGCCGTTGGGACTCGCGATGCTTTGGACGCGCCGCGACGCCGCCACCAGCAAAAAGCTTCTCGGTACGCTCGCGATTGTACTGTTGGGGGTGGGGTACGTTTTTCTCTTTGCGGCGTGGCGCAAGTCCAGCGAGTATGAGGCTGTTTACGACGCAGTCGAAAGAGATCGTGCTCAACAGCAGGCCGCTGGCGCGCCTGCAACCAGCGGGCAATCCGCGGCCCTGGCCAATGCGACTCAATCGCCAGCGAACGCCGCATCTCCAGTTGCTGGGTCCGCCGCAACCGCCCCGGCTGTCGCACCAGAGACTGCCGCCGCGCATGCTTCAAGAAACTACTGGACGAATTTCCGCGGTCCCAATCGCGATGGCCGCTATGACGAACTTCAGGTCCTGACAAAGTGGCCGGCTTCGGGACTCGTACCCATTTGGAAACAGCCCATCGGCGTCGGTTATGCTTCATTCGTGATTGCGGATGGTCGAGCCCACACCATCGAACAAAGACGAGGGCAAGAAGTAGTAACAGCTTACGATGTTGCCACCGGTCGCGAGCTATGGAAGCAAGGCTGGAATGCTCAGTTCAGCAATACTGAAGGTGACGGGCCGCGGGCCACTCCCACCTGGGACGACGGCCGAATTTACGCGCTGGGTGCAACCGGCGAGCTGCGCTGCCTGGATGCGAAGACCGGCGCCGTAGCCTGGGGACGCAACATTCTCACAGAGAACCACGCTTCCAATCTTTCCTGGGCCATGGCCGCTTCGCCTCTTGTAGTTGACGACAAAGTAATTGTTTTGCCCGGGGGCGCTAACGGCAAATCCATCGTTGCTTATAACAAACTTACCGGGGCGCCGGTTTGGGCATCCCAAAACGACACGCAGGCATACGTCTCACCCATGCTTGTTACTTTGGCGGGCCGGCGACAAATCGTGGTTGTTAGCGCCTCCCGCGTTATGGGCCTGGCTCCAGAGGACGGATCGCTACTGTGGAGCTACGTCTGGGACACCAGCATGGGTATCAACGCCTCGCAGCCGATTCTGGTGGATAAGAATCGTCTGTTCATCTCGGCAGGCTATGGCAAGGGCGCGGCGTTGATTGAAGTCAGTGGCGGCGGCAAGACTTTCGAAGCGCGTAAACTTTGGGAAAACATAAACATGAAGAACAAGTTCAACAGCTCGGTTCTCCACGAAGGCTACGTCTATGGATTGGATGAACAAATCCTTACCTGTCTGGATGTCAATACCGGTGAGCGCAAATGGAAGGGCGGTCGTTATGGCTTCGGGCAGGTCATCCTCGCCAGTGGACATCTGATTATTTCCAGCGATACAGGAGAACTGGCCCTGGTTTTGGCGACGCCCCAACAGTACACCGAGGTTGCGCGCTTCCCGGCCCTTGAAGGCAAGACATGGAATAATCCGGCTATCGCTGGCGGGCGCCTGCTGGTGCGCAATGCAAGTCAGATGGCTGCTTACAACATTGCCGCGCAATAAGTCCTGCATTGTCGGCGGCGGCCGCTTAATATTGCGTCGAACGTCACTTCAGTCATCAGATCCATGAAGTCAGTACCGTAGCCAATGGATCACAAGTTCAACCAGCTCCAGCACCACTCACCACAGATCCATTGGCTACTAAGGCGGTGGGTCAAGACTCAACTCAACCTCTCATTCTCCCCAACCTTTAGGTTGGGGTTCAGCTCGTCATACAGCACGGAACCATTTTAATGGTTTTCAAATGCCCGCCTCACCTCTCGTCATGGCTAATTCACGTCTCCGGTTTCCAGTAAGTGTGACACGCTTGATCGAACTGTGGAATGGAGCGCATGAAAAACCATTGAAATGGTTACCTGGTCATTTCCATACGCCCGCGACCCCCAACCTAAAGGTTGGGGAGAATGAGACGGGTGGGTTTTCACACAGTCCAACCGGCTCCAGCAGCACTCAACCACATAACCATTTGCCCCTAATAATTGCGTCTGCATCTGTTCGCGTCCCGCCTACCTGACGACTGATGTCGTGTAACGCGACACGAAATGGTTTGATCGCGAAGATATGGATGCTCAATTATCATGGAATTGTCATGTATTGCCTTCCGTACAACGAGGAATTCACGTCGTCGTTCCACTTCAGGCCAGTGGCATTCTGCTTGCAAACCTCCACTGACATGGAGGTAGTTATGAAATCAAACCTGTTAAAAAAGAGAATGATGGGAACTATCCTGGGGTTGTCACTGCTGGTTGGAATCGGAGTCGCGTCCAGTACGACGGTTCAGGCCCAGTGGCCTAATCGCGACTCGCAGCGCGAGCAGATACGTCGTCAGCGTGAGTGGGAGCGCGAACAGCAGCGGCGGCGTCAGCGAGATTACCGGAACGATGACTGGCGCTACAACAACCGCGGCTCTTTTGATCTTCGCCAGACTGCCCTGAACGCGGGCTACAACGAGGGCATCAAGGAAGGGCGCAAGGATCGCCGCAATGGCGACCGTTTCGAATATCGCGACGAGGGAGATTACCGGAGCGCCGATCGCGACTACAGTTCGCGTTTAGGTAATCGCGAATTGTATCGACAGTACTTCCGTCAAGGGTTCGCGAATGGCTATGGCGACGGTTACCGGGGTTACTAAACCCAGGAATGCCATTCGATAGCTCGTCGATAGCGCGGCACCGGGAATTCCGGTGCCGCGGAAGGCGGAAGGCGGAAGGCGGAAGGATGAAACCGCAACGGATTCGAAGGATACTTTCATCCTTCATCCTTCCGCCTTCATCCTTCCGCCTTCCGCCACTGACTTCATGACACTCGGTTTGACCCGATACCGTACAAGCCCAACTCAAATCGTGTTGAAATGCTTTCCCCGAATAAGCTCGGTTTGGTAGCAAATGAAGTCTTTTCGTTGAATTATCCTAGTGGCACAGTGCTTGTAGCTCATCCCAGTGCTACACCAATCTTGGTTAGCTTATCGGGTGGAAAGGGAAGTGGAGGACCATAATGAAAATAGAAAATAAGGGATTATTAAGAAAGACTCTGATGGTGGCGGTGGGGATATTTTTGGCGCTACCAATGGTGGCTATTGCGCAGCAGCAACGTGATGGTGGCTGGAATACGATCGATCAGCAACAGCGTCGCGAAGAAATGCGTCGCGTGCGTCGGGACGATCGACAGGACGACCGGCGTGATCGCCGCGGTCGTGACTGGGACCGGTATGGCACTTACGGCGGGTCTTTCCAGCTGCGGCAAACTGCGCTAAACGCAGGCTACAACGAAGGCATCAAGGAAGGTCGCAAGGATCAGAATCGACGGAGACATGACTTCCGTAACAACAGTGCGTACCGTAACGCTTCGAGAGACTATAGTTCGAAGCTGGGCAGTAAGTCGCTGTATCAACGGTACTATCGCGACGGTTACGAGAACGGCTATGAGGACGGGTATAGAGGCTACTAAGGCTTCGAACAAAACCAGTCTTGAAATGAAAGAGGCCGGCGCGGGACTTAATCGTTCCCGCCCGGCCCTTTCGATTTGTAGCCAATGGATCCCAAGTTCATCCCAACTCAAGCACCGCTCAACCACAGAACCATTTGCCGTAGAGACTGTGTCAATGCTCACCGTAGAGACTGTGTCAATGCTCAGATGAGAAGCCCGACGTCGCCCGACGTGTGTCATGTTT
The DNA here is from genome assembly GCA_023717565.1 of Pyrinomonadaceae bacterium. Taxonomy (GTDB): domain Bacteria; phylum Acidobacteriota; class Blastocatellia; order Pyrinomonadales; family Pyrinomonadaceae; genus PSRF01. Next base: position 21,276 of record JAMQPI010000083.1, read on the forward strand.
AGGAGCAAGCTTGGCTTCACCCCGCAAGGGGTGCG